>NZ_JAAGPH010000047.1:0-51073 GCF_017104705.1 Burkholderia sp. Se-20373
CGCTCCAGACTCCAGCACACCATCAACCCTGCTTCCCTTCTCCCGCGCCGCGTTTCCGTTAGCGCGAAAGAGGCGTGATTCTAAGCACCCGCCCCCGTCTACGCAAGCCCCTTTGTGAAAATATTTTGAAAAAGCCCCCGTGCGCTACCGCGCGCGGGGGCTTCGGGCTTGGCGGGGCAGGCAATCACGCCGGCAATCGATACTGACCAACCTCCGGCCGCCTACTCAGACAGCACGATCAGCGGTGCTTGAACACCGGCTTCCGTTTTTCGACGAATGCCGCCATCCCCTCCTTCTGATCTTCGGTCGCGAACAGCGAATGGAACAGCCGACGTTCGAAATGAACGCCTTCGGCCAGCGTCGTCTCGTACGCACGGTTCACCGACTCCTTGACCATCATGACCGCCGGCAGCGAAAACTCGGCGATCGTCGCCGCAGCGGCAAGCGCCTCGTCGAGCAGCGTGTCGGCCGGCAGCACGCGAGACACGAGCCCCGCGCGCTCCGCTTCGGCTGCATCCATGAAACGGGCCGTCAGGCACATATCCATCGCCTTCGCCTTCGACACCGCGCGCGGCAGACGCTGCGTGCCGCCCGCACCCGGCATGACACCCAGCTTGATTTCCGGTTGGCCGAACTTGGCCGTGTCCGCTGCAAAAATGATGTCGCACATCATGGCCAGCTCGCAGCCACCACCCAGAGCAAAGCCCGAAACCGCGGCAATGATCGGCTTGCGGATCTCGCGGACCGTCTCCCAGTTGCGCGTGATGTAATCGCCCCGATAGACATCCATATAGGAGTAGGTCGCCATCATGCCGATGTCTGCGCCGGCCGCGAACGCCTTCTCGCTCCCGGTCACGACGATCGCGCCGATGCCATCGTCCGCATCGAACGCTTTCAGCGCGGCCCCCAGTTCATCCATCAGCGCATCGTTCAGCGCATTCAGCGCCTTCGGACGGTTCAGCGTAACCAGCCCAACGCGCCCCCGGGTCTCCACCAGGATGTTCTCGTAAGCCATCTATTTCTCCTCGATCAATGAAATGAGAAACGCCTCGCACATGCGAATAGTTTGATGCTAACATTCTCCGACCAACCGGTCGGTTAATTAATCGATCCAACCCCTCTCAACGTCCATCAGGCTGCCGCCATGACCCATGCACTGTTCACGAAGCACGAAGACACGCTGAAACACGCACTCGCCGCCATCGAGAGCCGCGGGTACTGGAGCCCGTTCGCCGAAATGCCGAGCCCCAAAGTGTACGGGGAAAGCGCGAACGCAGATGGCGAAGCCGCGTTCAAGTCGCACCTCGACAAGACGTTCGCGCTCGACCAGCCGGCGTCCGGAGAAACGGTCGGCGCAGAGCGCTCGCCGTACGGTATTGCACTGGGGATCCGGTATCCGAAGTCGACGCCCGACGAGCTGATCGCTGCCGCTGCCGCAGCACAGCGTTCGTGGCGCGAAGCCGGCCCGAGCGCCTGGATCGGCGTCAGCCTCGAAATCCTCGCGCGCCTGAATCGCGCCAGCTTCGAAATCGCCTACAGCGTGATGCACACCACGGGGCAGGCATTCATGATGGCGTTCCAGGCCGGCGGCCCGCACGCACAAGATCGTGCGCTCGAAGCAGTCGCCTATGCATGGGACGAACTGCGCCGCATCCCGGCCGACGCACACTGGGAAAAGCCGCAAGGCAAGAACCCGCCGCTCGCGATGCACAAGCGCTACACGATCGTCCCGCGCGGCACCGGGCTCGTGCTCGGCTGCTGCACCTTCCCGACCTGGAACGGCTATCCCGGCCTGTTCGCCGATCTCGCAACCGGCAACACCGTGATCGTCAAGCCGCATCCGGGCGCGATCCTGCCGCTCGCCATCACCGTCCGGATCGCTCGCGACGTGCTGCGCGAAGCCGGTTTCGATCCGAACGTCGTCACGCTCCTCGCGACCGAACCCAACGACGGCGCACTCGTCCAGGATCTCGCGCTGCGCCCCGAGATCAAGCTGATCGACTTCACCGGCAGCACGCAAAACGGCACGTGGCTCGAACGCCATGCCCATCAGGCACAGGTCTACACAGAGAAGGCTGGCGTCAACCAGATCGTAATCGACTCGACCGACGACCTGAAAGCCGCCGCCAAGAACATCGCGTTTTCGCTGGCGCTGTACTCCGGCCAGATGTGCACGGCACCGCAGAACATCTACGTGCCGCGCGACGGCATCCGGACGGCGGACGGCCACGCGAGCTTCGACGAGGTCGCACAGGCCATCGCCGTGGCCGTGCAAAAACTCACCGGCGACCCGGCACGCTCGGTCGAACTGATCGGCGCAATCCAGAACGAAAGCGTGACCGCACGCATCGACGACGCCCGCCAGCTCGGCCGCGTGCTCGCCGACAGCCTGACCCTCCAGCACCCTGCGTTCCCTGATGCCCGCGTGCGCACGCCGCTCGTGCTGCAACTCGACGTGGCCGATCGCGAAAAATTCACGCAGGAATGGTTCGGCCCGATCTCGTTCGTGATCGCGACCGACTCGACCGCGCAGTCGCTCGACCTTGCCGGCGAAATCGCGGCGGAACATGGCGCGCTGACCCTCTCCGTCTACAGCACCGACGACGCGATCGTCGACGCCGCCCACGATGCGGCGGTGCGCGGTGGCGTCGCACTGTCGATCAACCTGACGGGCGGTGTGTTCGTGAACCAGTCTGCCGCGTTCTCGGATTTCCACGGCACGGGCGCGAATCCGGCAGCCAACGCGGCGCTGGCCGACCCGGCGTTCGTCGCCAACCGGTTCCGCGTAGTGCAAAGCCGTGTCCATGTTGCGCCGAAAGCAGCCCCCGTGGAAGCCGGCCAACCGGCATAACCCGAATGGCCGACGTGCAAACGCCGCCACGTTCTCTACCATGAACGAATTCGCTACCCGGCGAGTTCGTTGCTAATCGATACACCCATGACAGACGCCTATATCTGCGACGCGATTCGCACCCCCATCGGCCGCTACGGCGGCGCCCTGAAGGATGTCCGTGCCGACGACCTCGGTGCGGTGCCCCTCAAGGCGCTCATCGAGCGCAACCGTGACGTCGACTGGACGGCGATCGACGACGTGATCTACGGATGCGCGAACCAGGCCGGCGAGGACAACCGCAACGTCGCGCGCATGTCGGCGCTGCTCGCGGGCCTGCCGACCGACGTGCCCGGCACGACGCTGAACCGGCTGTGCGGCTCCGGGATGGACGCGGTCGGCACAGCCGCGCGTGCGATCAAGGCGGGCGAGGCGCGCCTGATGATCGCGGGCGGCGTCGAGAGCATGACGCGTGCGCCGTTCGTGATGGGCAAGGCCACGAGCGCGTTCGCACGCCAGACCGACATCTTCGACACGACGATCGGCTGGCGCTTCATCAATCCGCTGATGAAACAGCTGTATGGCGTCGATTCGATGCCCGAGACGGCCGAAAACGTCGCAGTCGACTACAACATCAGCCGCGCCGACCAGGACCTGTTCGCGCTGCGCAGCCAGCAAAAGGCCGCGCGTGCGCAGCAGGACGGGACGCTCGCCGACGAAATCGTTGCTGTCACGATTCCGCAGAAGAAAGGCGATCCGCTGGTCGTATCGCGCGACGAGCATCCGCGCGAGACGTCGCTCGAAGCGCTCGCGAAGCTGAAGGGCGTCGTGCGCCCGGACGGCTCGGTGACGGCCGGCAACGCCTCGGGCGTCAACGACGGCGCGTGCGCGCTGCTGCTCGCCAACACGCAGGCAGCCGACCAGTACGGCCTGCGCCGCCGAGCACGCGTCATCGGCATGGCGACAGCCGGCGTCGCGCCGCGCGTGATGGGCATCGGCCCCGCGCCGGCCACGCAAAAACTGCTGCACCAGCTCGGCATGACCATCGATCAATTCGACGTGATCGAGCTGAACGAGGCGTTCGCGTCGCAAGGTCTCGCGGTGCTGCGCATGCTCGGCGTCGCCGACGACGATCCGCGCGTGAACCCGAACGGCGGTGCGATCGCGCTGGGACATCCGCTCGGCGCATCGGGCGCCCGGCTCGTGACCACGGCGCTCCACCAACTCGAGCGTACGGGCGGCCGCTTTGCGCTCTGTACGATGTGCATCGGCGTCGGCCAGGGCATCGCACTCGCGATCGAACGCGTGTAACCGACGCACAGCGCGCCTATAACGAAGTCATGAAGGAGACACTGCATGTCCTATCAGGCGATTCAGTTGGAAATCGATCAGGCTTCGAACGTAGCCACGATTACCCTCAACCGCCCCGACAAGCTGAACAGCTTTACGCGGGCGATGCATCGCGAGTTGCAGTCGGCACTCGGTGATGTCGAGGCGGCCGGCGCGCGCGCGCTGATCCTGACAGGTGCGGGACGCGGCTTCTGCGCGGGCCAGGACCTGGCCGATCTCGACTTCACGCCGGGCGCGTCCACCGATCTCGGCGCGCTGATCGACGAGCACTTCAATCCCCTGATCCGCCGCCTGCAGCGTCTGCCGATTCCGGTGATCGCCGCCGTCAACGGCACGGCGGCCGGGGCCGGTGCGAACCTCGCGCTCGCCTGCGATCTCGTGTTCGCCGCCCGCTCGAGCAGCTTCATCCAGGCCTTCGTCAAGATCGGTCTCGTGCCCGATTCGGGCGGCACGTGGTTCCTGCCGCAACGCGTCGGCATGGCACGCGCGCTGGGGCTCGCGCTGACCGGCGACAAGCTCGGCGCCGAACAGGCCGAGCAATGGGGCTTGATCTGGCGCGCGGTCGACGACGACGCGCTCGCTGCGTCAGCCCGCCAGCTCGCCACCCAGCTCGCGCAGCAGCCGACGCTCGCGATCGCATCGATCAAGCAATCGATGCGTGCCAGTGTCACGAACACGCTCGACCAGCAACTCGACATGGAACGTGACCTGCAGCGCAGGCTCGGCCAGTCGCACGACTACGCAGAAGGCGTGAAGGCATTCATCGAGAAGCGCGCGCCACGCTTCGAGGGGCGTTGACATGACAAACGCCACTGCCACGCTCGACCCCGATGCGCTCGCCCGCGCCACCGCGCGGGCCATGTACGACGCCGACGCATGCAGCCGTGCGTTCGGGATGGAAATTGCCGAAGTCCGCGCCGGCTACGCGCGCCTGCAAATGCGCGTGCGGCCCGAATTCCTGAACGGGCATCAGACCTGCCATGGCGGGATCATCTTCACGCTGGCCGATTCGACGTTCGCGTTCGCCTGCAATTCGTACAACGTGAATACCGTCGCGGCCGGCTGCTCGATCGAATTCCTGCGCCCCGTGCACGGCGATGACGTGCTGACGGCCGAGGCGATCGAGCAGGCGCGCGCCGGCCGCCAAGGCATCTACGACATCCGCGTCACGAACCAGACCGGCGAAACCGTCGCGATGTTTCGCGGCAAATCCGCCCAGATCAAGGGCACGGTCATCCCGGAAGACCGCTGACGTCGACGGCTCGCACATAACAAACACTGGAGACATGCATGACTACCCCGCTACCGCTCGAGCCGATCGAGACCGCCTCACGCGACGAGCTGACCGCGCTGCAGCTCGAGCGCCTCAAGTGGTCGCTCCGGCATGCGTATGACCACTCCCCCGTCTATCGTCGCAAGTTCGACGACGCGGGTGTCCACCCGGACGACCTGAAAACGCTCGACGACCTGTCGCGCTTCCCGTTCACGACGAAGGGCGACCTGCGCGACAGTTACCCGTTCGGGATGTTCGCGGTGCCGCAGGACCAGATCTCGCGCATTCATGCGTCGTCGGGCACGACCGGTAAGCCGACGGTCGTCGGCTATACGGCCGGTGACATCGACACATGGGCGAATCTCGTCGCGCGCTCGATCCGCGCCGCTGGTGCGCGCCGCGGCGACAAGGTGCACGTCAGCTACGGCTATGGCTTGTTCACGGGCGGGCTTGGCGCGCACTACGGCGCCGAACGCGCAGGGCTGACCGTGATCCCGTTTGGTGGCGGCCAGACCGAGAAGCAAGTGCAACTGATCCAGGATTTCCGGCCCGACATCATCATGGTGACGCCGAGCTACATGCTGTCGATCGCCGACGAAATCGAGCGCCAGGGTCTCGATCCCGTGCAGAGTTCGCTTCGCATCGGCATCTTCGGCGCGGAACCCTGGACTAACGACATGCGCGTCGCGATCGAGCAGCGGATGGGCATCGATGCGGTCGACATTTACGGGCTGTCCGAAGTGATGGGCCCCGGCGTCGCCTCTGAATGCGTCGAGACCAAGGACGGTCCGACCATCTGGGAAGACCATTTCTATCCGGAAATCATCGATCCCGAAACCGGCGAAGTGCTTCCGGACGGCGAACTCGGCGAGCTCGTGTTCACGTCGTTGACGAAGGAGGCGCTGCCGATCGTCCGCTACCGGACCCGCGACCTCACGCGGCTGTTGCCCGGCACTGCCCGCACGATGCGGCGGATGGAGAAGATCACCGGGCGCTCGGACGACATGATGATCGTGCGCGGCGTCAACGTGTTCCCGACGCAAATCGAGGAGCAGTTGCTCAAGCAGCACGCGCTCGCCCCGCACTATCAGATCGTGCTGACGAAGGAAGGCCCGCTCGACGTGATGACGCTCAATGTCGAGCCTTGCCCCGAGACAGCACCCGATACGACGGCGATCCATGCGGCAAAACAAGCGCTCGCCTACGACATCAAGTCGCTGATCGGCGTGACTGCCGTGATCAACGTGCTGCCAGTGAACGGGATCGAGCGGTCGGTCGGCAAGGCGCGACGCGTCGTCGACAAGCGCAAGGGCTGACGAAAATCGCTGCGCGTGAATGACGCGTGGTGAATCCGTGGCTGCAAATGAAGCAGCCCGATCGGCCAACACCGATCGGGCTGCTTCATTCCGGGACCCCTTTGGGCATCCGCCGACGCAACAAGCGCATCACGAATCACGAATCACGAATCACGAAATCTGACACAGCACGTCCGCCCGCGATCAGAGCGACGTGCCCCACGCACGCCGCCGCTTCCACGAATGCCGCGTCTGCCGCATTGGCGGTGACCCGAGAAACCCCAGCCACCCGCGCCGCGTCACATCACGAATTCGGGAACAGCAGCCACATCCGGCCGACCTGCTTCATCCGCCCGGCCTGATCGCCTGCATCGTCACCGAGCCCCCAGAAATAGTCAGCCCGCACGCCGCCTTTGATCGCGGAGCCCGTATCCTGCGCGAACACGAGCCGGTTCATCGGCGTATTCGTCAGCGGGCGCGTCGTCTGCAGGAACACGGGCGTGCCAAGCGGGATCGACGACGGGTCGACGGCGATCGAACGCTCCGGCGTCAGCGGCACGCCCAACGCGCCGATCGGGCCGTCCGCGCCGCCGTGCGGTGCATCTTCCTTGGTCGGCATGTCGCGGAAGAACACGAACCGCGGGTTCGTATCGAGCAACGCGTCGACCCGGGTCGGGTTCGCCTTCGCCCACGCCTTGATGCCCTGCATCGTCGCCTGAGCGGGAGTCAGTTCGCCACGATCGAGCAGCCACTTGCCGATCGAGCGGTACGGCTGGTTGTTGGTGCCGCCGAAGCCGACCCGCATCACCGAACCGTCGTCGAGCAGCACGCGCCCCGAGCCCTGCACCTGCAGGAAGAACGCTTCGATGGGGTCGTCGACCCACACGAGTTCGTTGCCGTTCAGGATGCCGGCGCGTTCGAGCTGCGCGCGGGCCGGCAACGCGGCGCCCGCGCGATAACCGGCCGGCCAGCGGTAGAGCGCGTACTGATACGGACCGCGACGCACGCGCGAACCGTGCAACAGCGGCTCGTAATAGCCGGTCACGAGCCCGTCGAGCGTACCGTCGGTGTTCGCAAGCTGGAACGGCGTGAAATACGTTTCGAAGAACGTGCGTGCACTGCTGACGTCGAGCTCGTCGAGCCGGTCGGCGGCCGCGCAAGCGCGTGCCCAGGCCGGCTGGCGCGCGAGCCGCACGCAGTTCTGTCGCAGCGCGGCGGTTGCGCCGAGCAGCGAATCGTCCTGCCAGCCCGGCACCTGCTGCCACGCGACCGGTGTGAGCCGCTTCGCGGCAACCTGACCCGGCACGATCGCCGCGCCGGTCGGCGGTTTCAGTGACGACGGCCGCGTCGGCGCGCCACCGCACGCCGCAAGCAGCGCCGCCGCGGCAGCAGCCGCAACCCACCCGGCCATCCGGGGCCCAAACCACATACAATGTCCGTTCTTGAAGGAAACCGCCATGTCAGATTTTCTCGACCAATATCCGATGCTCATCTTCGCGCTCGAAGCCTTCGTCGCGCTCGCCCTGCTGATCTTCATCGTCGTGTGGACGTCGTCGGGCAGAAAGAAGCACACCCGCAAGCCGCGCTAACACCCTGACGCACTCCGCCCGCTCAATGCAGCGTGCGCGGCATGTGCAGTGCGAACTCGTCGACCGGCGCCTCGAAGCGCTCGCCGTCCTCCGCCACGCAGAAGTACGCGCCACGCATCGTGCCGACCGGTGTCGCGATCACGGCCCAGCTCGTGTACTCGAAGTGCTCGCCCGGCTGCAGCAGCGGCTGGTGCCCGACGACGCCGAGCCCCTTCACTTCCTGCACGTGGTTCTCGCTATCCGTGATGATCCAGTGACGCGCGATCAGCTGTGCCGCAACCTGTCCCGTGTTGCGGATCGTCAGCGTGTACGCGAATGCGTATTGACGGCGATCGGGGTCGGATTGTTCCGGCAAGTAGCTGGTTTTCACCGAAACGGTGAATTGATACTGACTCATGGTGTTTCCGCTGGAAGATGACTGCCCGTGCCGGCATGGGCAACGGGGCCGCGGGCGCGCCGCATTGGTTCGGCATTCTATGCGCAATCCGGCCTCGACCGCACGGCATGCCGCCGCGCACCGGGTCGCCGGACGGTAGAATGGCGGTTTTGCGCCGCAACGTCCCCGCTCCCCTGCCATGACCCAATTCCGCATCGCTCCCAGCATTCTGTCGGCCGATTTCGCACGGCTCGGCGAAGAAGTCCGCAACGTGGTCGCCGCCGGCGCCGACTGGATCCACTTCGACGTGATGGACAACCATTACGTGCCGAACCTGACCATCGGCCCGCTCGTGTGCGAAGCGATCCGCCCGCACGTGCAGGTGCCGATCGACGTGCACCTGATGGTACGCCCGGTCGACCGGATCGTGCCCGATTTTGCGAAGGCCGGTGCCAACCTGATCAGCTTCCACCCGGAAGGCTCCGATCACATCGACCGCACGCTGTCGCTGATCCGCGACCACGGCTGCAAGGCCGGCCTCGTGTTCAACCCGGCCACGCCGCTGAACTACCTCGACCACGTGATGGACCGCCTCGACTTCGTGCTGCTGATGTCGGTCAACCCGGGTTTCGGCGGCCAGTCGTTCATTCCGGAAACGCTGAACAAGCTGCGCGAAGCACGCGCACGCATCGACGCGTACACCGAGCGCACCGGCCGCGAGATCCTGCTTGAGGTCGACGGCGGCGTGAAGACCGACAACATCGCGGAAATCGCGGCGGCCGGCGCCGACACCTTCGTCGCGGGTTCGGCGATCTTCGGCAAGCCCGACTACCGCAAGGTGATCGACGAGATGCGTGCCGCGCTCGCTACCGTCGAGCGGAGCTGACGCCGTGGCCGACTCGTCGCTCGCCGGCCATGCACCGGCCGGGGCCACGCCGCAAGCCGCTCCGATCCGCTTCGCCACGTCGCGCATCGACGCGGCGCTGATCGATCTCGACGGCACCATGGTCGATACGGCCGACGATTTCACGGCCGGCCTGAACGGGATGCTCGCGCAACTCGGCGCGCCGGCCACGTCGCGCGACGAGGTGATCGGCTACGTCGGCAAGGGCTCCGAACACCTGATACAGAGCGTGCTGAAGCCGCGCTTCGCGGCCGTCGAAGCGCACGCGCGCTTCGACGACGCGCTGGCGATCTACCAGACCGAGTACGCGAAGATCAACGGCCGCCACGCACGCCTCTACCCGGACGCGGCCGCCGGTCTCGACGCGCTGCGCGCAGCCGGCATCCGGCTCGCGTGCGTGACGAACAAGCCGCATCGCTTCGCGGTCGAGTTGCTCGAGCAATACGAGTTGGCCGATTGCTTCGGCATCGTGCTCGGCGGCGACAGCGTCGCGCGCAAGAAGCCGGATCCGCTGCCGATGCTGACGGCCTGCAACGCGCTCGGCGTCGCACCGGATGCGGCAGTCGCGATCGGCGACTCGGAAAACGACGCGCTGGCCGGCCGCGCGGCCGGGATGGCGACGCTGACTGTGCCGTACGGCTACAACCATGGCAAAGCTATACAAACGATAAATTCGGATGGTATAGTCGACTCGTTGCTGGTCGCAGCTCGCGCGATCTCCGCGCACAACGCCGGCCGGCCAACCCTCTGATTATTTCTTCCATCTGCATGTTTCTGAATAAAAAACGGAGTCTGAGCAGCATCGACCGGGGAGCCTGGCCCTGGCGTCGCTGGTCGCGCTAACCTCTTCGATGAGGTACGCTGAAGCACGTCTTCAGCGCCGTTTTTTATCTCGCTGCGCATCCGCGCGCCGATCGTCGCACCACCTCGAGTTCTACCGCGTCCGAACGCTTGCGTTCAGGTGCGGCCGCAGGCTCGCGACGTTCACGCCCGGAGTGCCGGCCGGCAACAGGCACTTCTCGATCGACCGCCCTTTCGCCGACGGCAACCCGCGCAGCGTCAAGTGATCCCTGGCGCACGCGCCGCTCGTCCCGAACAGGACCGGAACATGACCGAACTCGAATTTCAATCGCTCGCGAACGAAGGCTACAACCGCATCCCGCTGATCGCGGAAGCCCTCGCCGATCTCGAAACACCGCTGTCTCTCTACCTGAAGCTGGCCCAGCCCGAACGCTCGGGCGCCAACTCGTTCCTGCTCGAATCGGTGGTCGGCGGCGAACGCTTCGGCCGCTATTCGTTCATCGGCCTGCCCGCCCGTACGCTCGTGCGGACCCGCAACGGCGTGTCGGAAGTCGTGCGCGACGGCCAGGTCGTCGAGACGCATGACGGCGATCCGTTCCAGTTCATCGAATCGTTCCAGGCGCGCTTCAAGGTCGCGCAGCGCCCGGGCCTGCCGCGCTTCTGCGGCGGTCTCGCCGGCTACTTCGGCTACGACGCGGTGCGCTACATCGAGAAGAAGCTCGCGAACACCGCACCGCGCGACGATCTCGGCCTGCCCGACATCCAGTTGCTGCTGACCGAGGAAGTCGCGGTCATCGACAACCTCGCCGGCAAGCTGTACCTGATCATCTACGCGGACCCGAGCCAGGCCGAAGCCTATACGAAGGCGAAACAGCGCCTGCGCGAACTGAAGCAGCGCCTGCGCACGACCGTGCAGCCGCCCGTTACGTCGGCGAGCGTGCGCACCGAGACGTTCCGCGAGTTCAAGAAGGACGACTATCTGGCCGCCGTGCGCCAGGCGAAGGAATACATCGCGGCCGGCGAGCTGATGCAGATCCAGGTCGGCCAACGCCTGACGAAGCCGTACCGCGACAATCCGCTGTCGCTGTATCGCGCGCTGCGTTCGCTGAATCCGTCGCCGTACATGTACTACTACAACTTCGGCGATTTCCACGTGGTCGGCGCGTCGCCGGAAATCCTCGTGCGCCAGGAAAAGCGCGGCGAAGACCAGATCGTCACGATCCGCCCGCTCGCCGGCACGCGACCGCGCGGCAACACGCCCGAGCGCGACGCGGAACTCGCGACCGAGCTGCTCAACGATCCGAAGGAGATCGCCGAGCACGTGATGCTGATCGACCTCGCGCGCAACGACGTCGGCCGCATCGCGGAAATCGGCTCGGTGCACGTGACCGACCAGATGGTCATCGAGAAATACTCGCACGTGCAGCACATCGTCAGCTCGGTCGAAGGCAAGCTGAAGCCCGGCATGACGAACTACGACGTGCTGCGGGCGACGTTCCCGGCCGGCACGCTGTCCGGCGCGCCGAAGGTCCGTGCGATGGAACTGATCGACGAACTCGAGCCGGTCAAGCGCGGGCTGTACGGCGGCGCCGTCGGCTACCTGTCGTTCTCGGGCGAGATGGATCTCGCGATCGCGATCCGCACGGGCCTGATCCACAACGGCAACCTGTACGTGCAAGCGGCGGCCGGCGTCGTCGCGGATTCGGTGCCCGAATCCGAATGGCAAGAGACCGAAAACAAGGCGCGCGCGGTGCTGCGTGCGGCCGAACAGGTCCAGGACGGCCTCGATAGCGACTTCTGACCGGAGACTGACCATGCTGCTCATGATCGACAACTACGACTCGTTTACCTACAACCTGGTCCAGTACTTCGGCGAACTCGGCGAGGACGTGCGCACCTACCGCAACGACGAAATCACGCTCGACGAAATCGCGAGCCTGAATCCCGACGCGATCTGCCTGTCGCCCGGCCCGAGCAACCCGCAGCACGCGGGCATCACGCTCGACGTGCTGAAGGAATTCGCGGGCAAGAAGCCGATCCTCGGCGTGTGCCTCGGCCATCAGGCGATCGGCGAAGCCTTCGGCGGCCGCGTCGTGCGCGCGAAGACCATCATGCACGGCAAGGTGAGCAAGATCGAAACCGACTGCAGTGGTGTATTCGCCGACCTGCCGAAGCACTTCGACGTCACGCGCTATCACTCGCTCGCGATCGAGCGCGAATCGCTGCCCGACTGCCTCGAGGTGTCCGCCTGGACCGACGACGGCGAAATCATGGGCGTGCGCCACAAGACGCTGCCGATCGAAGGCGTGCAGTTCCACCCGGAATCGATCCTGTCCGAGCATGGTCACGCACTGCTCGAGAATTTCCTGAAACAGGCCCGCGCCGCGGCCGCGCAAGCCGCCTGACGGGAGCCTCACGATGACGATTACCCCGCAGGAAGCGCTGCAGCGCACGATCGAACACCGCGAAATCTTCCACGACGAGATGCTGCACCTGATGCGGCTCATCATGCGCGGCGACATGTCGCCCGTGATGGCGGCCGCAATCATTACCGGGCTGCGTGTGAAGAAGGAGACGATCGGCGAGATCGCCGCCGCCGCGACCGTGATGCGCGAATTCGCGAACCATGTCGAGGTGCAGGACAACTCGAACTTCGTCGACATCGTCGGCACCGGCGGCGACGGCTCGCACACGTTCAACATCTCGACCGCATCGATGTTCGTCACGGCCGCGGCCGGCGCGAAAGTTGCGAAGCACGGCAACCGCGGCGTATCGAGCAAGTCCGGCAGCGCCGACGTGCTCGAGGCGCTCGGCGTGAACATCGACCTGCAGTCCGACCAGGTAGCCGCGTCGATCGCCGAAACGGGCATGGGCTTCATGTTCGCGCCGAACCATCACCCGGCGATGAAGAACATCGCGGCCGTGCGCCGCGAGCTCGGCGTGCGCACGATCTTCAACATCCTCGGCCCGCTCACCAATCCGGCCGGCGCGCCGAACCAGTTGATGGGCGTGTTCCACCCCGACCTCGTCGGCATCCAGGTGCGCGTGATGCAGCGCCTGGGCGCGCAGCACGTGCTGGTCGTGTACGGCAAGGACGGGATGGACGAGGTATCGCTCGGCGCGGCAACGCTCGTCGGTGAGCTGCGCGACGGCAAGGTGCACGAATACGAGATCCATCCGGAAGACTTCGGCCTGCAGATGGTGTCGAACCGCACGCTGAAGGTGGAAAATGCCGACGAATCGCGCACGATGCTGCTCGGCGCGTTGGACAACCAGCCGGGCGTCGCACGCGAGATCGTCACGCTGAACGCCGGCACCGCGCTCTATGCGGCGAACGTCGCCGAGTCGATCGCGGACGGCATCCAGCTGGCCCGCGAAGCGATCGCGAGCGGCAAGGCCCGCGCGAAAGTCGACGAACTCGTGCGCTTCACGCAGCAGTTCAAGCGCTGACTCCCTCTACGAATCAAGCAGGAATCCACATGAGCGACATTCTCGACCGAATCATCGGCGTCAAGCGCGAAGAAGTCGCGGCGGCCATGCGCAGCGCGCCGCTCGAGGCACTGAAACTGGAAGCGTCCGCGCGCGACCTGCGCGACTTCGTCGGCGCATTGCGCGCGAAGCATGCGGCCGGCCACGCGGCCGTGATTTCCGAAATCAAGAAGGCCAGCCCGTCGAAGGGCGTGCTGCGCGAGCATTTCGTGCCGGCCGACATCGCGCGTTCGTATGCAGCGCACGGCGCCGCGTGCCTGTCGGTGCTGACCGACGAGCAGTTCTTCCAGGGCAGCGCCCGCTATCTCGAACAAGCGCGCGCGGCCTGCGAACTGCCGGTGCTGCGCAAGGACTTCATCGTCGACGCGTATCAGATCATCGAAGCGCGCGCGATGGGTGCCGACGCGATCCTGCTGATCGCCGCCGCGCTCGACACGCCGCTGATGCAGGATCTCGAAGCGTATGCGCACTCGCTCGGCCTCGCGGTGCTGGTCGAAGTACACGACCGCAACGAGATGGAACAGGCGCTGACGCTCAAGACGCCGCTGCTCGGCATCAACAACCGCAACCTGCGCACGTTCGAGACGTCGATCCAGACCACGCTCGACATGCTCGACATGATTCCGGCGGACCGCATCGTCGTGACCGAATCGGGCATCCTGTCGCGCACCGACGTCGACACGATGCGTGCGGCGAACGTGAACACGTTCCTCGTCGGCGAGGCGTTCATGCGCGCCGAGCAGCCGGGCGAGGAACTCGCACGGATGTTCTTCTGATGGCGATCGAAAAGGAAATCAAGCTCGCGCTGCCGGCCGGCCAGGCCGACGCCGCGCGACGCTTCTTCGAGACGCTGACCGGCGAACCCGGTCGCGACATCACGCTCGCAAACGTCTATTACGATACGCCCGATCTCGCGCTGGCCCGCTCGAAGAGCGCGGTGCGCGTGCGCCGCACGCCGCAAGGCTGGCTGCAGACGTTCAAGACGGTCGGCAGCGCGGAAGGCGGCCTGCATCGCCGCCACGAGTGGGAGCTGCCGGTCGCCGGCGACGCGCTCGAGATCGACGCGCTCGTCGCGGCCTGCGACGTGCCGGAAGCCGCCGCCGCGCTGAATGACGCGGCCGGCACGCTGTCGGCGCTGTTCCGCACGGATTTTTCGCGTACGCTGTGGCGCATCGCAATCGGCGGCGCAACCGTCGAAGCCGCGGTGGACCTCGGCGAGATCGTCGTCCAGGCGGAACACGAAACGCGCCGCGAACCGATCAGCGAAATCGAACTCGAACTGATCGACGGCCCGGAGGCGGCGCTCGCAACGCTCGCCGCCGAATTGCAGCAAGCGCTGCCGGGCCTCGTTCCCGAAAACATCAGCAAGGCGCAGCGCGGCTACCGGCTGCGCGCGCAATAACCCGCATCACGCATGGCAACCCGCAAGACTTCCCGCGCGCCGCAACAGGCGTCGCTGTTCGATGATCCCGTGCCGGAAACGGCACCGGTCGATACCCCGTCCCCGGCGCCCGAAGCGCCCGCGGCCGGACGCAAGCCCGCCAAGAAAGCCGCGGCTCCGGCTGCGACCCCGACGGCACCGCAGCCCGTTGCCGCCGACGTCCCGCACCTCGCCGCGCAATTCGACGCGCTGCCGTCCGTCTGGCGCGACGTGCTGAAACCCTTTACCGACAGCGACGCGTACGCGCCGCTGTGCCGCTTCGTCGATGACGAGCGTGCGGCCGGCAAGACGGTCTACCCGACCGACGTGTTCCGCGCGCTGCGCCTGACGAGCCCGGACGACGTGAAGGTCGTGATCCTCGGCCAGGATCCGTACCACGGCGACGATCGCGGCACGCCGCAGGCGCACGGGCTCGCGTTCTCGGTACCGCCGGCCGTGCGCACGCCGCCGTCGCTGCGCAACATCTTCAAGGAAATCGCCGCGAACTTCGGCCACGACACGCCGCGCCACGGCTGTCTCGACACCTGGGCACGCCAGGGCGTGCTGCTGCTCAACACGGTGCTGACGGTCGAGCGCGGGGCCGCCGCGAGCCATGCGAAGCGCGGTTGGGAGCAATGCACGGACACGCTGATCCGCGAACTCGCCGGCCGCCATCAGGGGCTCGTCTTCATGCTGTGGGGCGCCCACGCGCAGGCGAAGCGCGCGCTGTTCGACGCCAGCGCGCATCGCGTGCTCGAGGCGCCGCATCCGTCGCCGCTGTCCGCGCACCGCGGCTTCCTCGGCTGCCGCCATTTCGCGCTCGCGAACGACTATCTGGTCGAGGCAGGCCGCGAACCGATCGACTGGCGCCTGCCTGAAGTGGCGGAAACGCTCGCGTAACCGCCGCGCCGCCGTTCGTTCGCCACGCCAGCCGGCATGCAAAAACGCCGCGCCCCTTTTCGGGACGCGGCGTTTTTTTATCGGGCGATGCGGCGGGTGCGGCGCACCCGCATCGACGTTACGCGGCGGCGATCGCTTCGCGTGCGCCGGCCAGCGCTGCGCTTTGCGCGTCCGCGCCGAGGTTCAGGCCTTCCGCGAAGATGAAGTTCACGTCGGTCATGCCGACGAAGCCGAGGAACGTACGCAGGTACGGGGTCTGGCTGTCGTTCGGCGTACCGGCGTACTTGCCGCCACGGGCCGTCACCACGTGAACCTTCTTGCCCTTGATCAGGCCTTCCGGACCGTTCTCGGTGTAGCGGAACGTGACGCCTGCGCGGGCGATCCAGTCGAAGTAGGTCTTCAGTTGCGACGAGATGCCGAAGTTGTACATCGGTGCGCCGATCACGATGATGTCGGCAGCTTGCAGTTCGGCAATCAGTGCATCGCTCTTCGCGACGATCGCATTCTGTTCCGCGGTGCGCTTGTCGGCCGGCGTGAAAAACGCGCCGAGCACCGATTCGTCGAGGTGCGGCAGCGCATCGGCAAGCAGGTCGCGAACCACGACGTTCGCGCCGGGGTTCGATTGTTGCAGCTTTGCCGTCAGTTCGTTGGCCAGCAGCGTGGATTGCGCACCTTGCGAACGCGCGGCGGAATTGATTTGCAGAATGGTCGTCATGTCAGGCTCCAGTAGGGTTGCGCTTTGGTAGCGCGAGTGACGCCATTGTGCGTGGCCGCATGACCGCGAAAAAGCGGGTTCAGGGCGACGGATTGTTGCAGCAGCAGAACAATCGTCGATCGCGCCCCGATACCCGCTTCAGACCGCTCAACCCTTCAGCCAAGCCTCCCGGGCCTTCGAAACCGCAGCCGGCTTCGCGGCCGCCGTCAGCCGGTAGCGCGTGACTTCCGGGCCGTCGAGCTTCAGTTTCGCGGTGCGCAGCTCGTCGCGACGGAACGCGTGAACCTCGACCTTGTCACCCGGCCGGTAGCGCGCGAGCAGCGCGTCGAGGTTGGTGCCCGTGACGCGCAGCCCGTCGACCGCGATCAGCGTGTCGCCGGCCGACAGCCCCGCGCGATGTGCGGCGCCGCCTTCGTAGACGGCCGCGAACGTGCAGTCCGCGCCGCCGCGCAGGCGCGCGCCGATCGTCGGCTTCGCGATCGCGCCGTTCGCCACATCGGGCGCGAGCGTCACGCCGAACGGTGCGAGCAGTTCGGCGAGCGGCAGGTCGCGCGTGCCGTGCACGGCATCGGCGAACAGGCGGCCGAGCGCGACGCCCGTCGCCTCTTCGATCAGCGCCTCGACTTCGTTCTCCTCGACACCCGCTTGCTTGCCGCGGTAGAAATCGCGGCCGTAGCGCTGCCACAGCAGGCGCATCACGTCGTCGAGTGACTTCTTGTGGCGCGTCTGCGCGCGGATCGCGAGATCGAACGTGAGCGCGACGAGCGAACCCTTCGTGTAGTAGCTGACGATCGCGTTGGTCGCGTTCTCGTCCTGGCGGTAATACTTGATCCACGCGTCGAACGAGCTTTCGGCGACGCTTTGCTTCAGGCGCCCCGTGCCGCGCAGCACGCCGCCGACCGTACGGCCGAGCGCCGCGAAATATTCGTCCTGCGACATCAGCCCGCTGCGCACCAGCATCAGGTCGTCGTAATACGACGTGAAGCCCTCGAACAGCCACAGCAGCGACGTGTAGTTTTCCTTCGACAGGTCGTACGGCACGAACGCCGCCGGCTTGATGCGCTTCACGTTCCACGTATGGAAGTACTCGTGGCTGCAGAGCCCGAGATACGTGCGATAGCCTTCCGTCGTTTCGGGCCGCCCCTTCACCGGCAGGTCGGTGCGGTTGCAGATCAGCGCGGTCGACGCGCGGTGCTCGAGGCCGCCGTAGCCGTCGCTGACCGCCAGCGTCATGAACACGTAGCGGTCCATCGGCGCTTTCTTCGATTTCGGCTCGAACAGCGCGATCTGCGCTTCGCACACGCGCTTCAGGTCGGTGCGCAGGCGCTCCAGGTCGAGTTGCGTCACGCGCCCCGCGATCACGATGTCGTGCGGCACGCCGTGCGCGTCGAACGTCGCGAGCGCGAATTCGCCGATCGTCACCGGATGGTCGGAGAGCTCGTCGTAGTTCGCCGCGCGATATGCACCGAACCCGTAGCGCTTGGTGCCGCGCGCCTCGGGCAGCGACGTGCCGACGCGCCATGCGCGGAACGCCGCACCGGCCGGCTTCGCGATATCGACTTCACACGGCGCAGCCTCGTGGCCCGCAACACTCAGGAACACGGCCGTCGCGTTGAAGAAGCCACCCGATTCGTCGAGATACGCGGAGCGCACCGACAGGTCCCATGCATACACGTCGTAGCGCAGCGTCAGCGCACCGTTCACGGGTGCGGCCTGCCACGTGTGCTTGTCGGTCTTCGCGATCCGCACCTTGCGGCCCGCGTCGTTGAAGGCGCCGAGCGTCACGATGTTGCGCGCGAACTCGCGCACCAGGTAGCTGCCCGGAATCCACACCGGCAACGAAAAGCGCTGGCCTTCGGGGTCGGGATCGGCGACCGTCACCGATACTTCGAACAGGTGCGCGGCAAGATCTTTCGGAGCAATCGAATAGCGGATCGGCTGGGTCATCGTGGCAATCGGTCGGTCGAATACGGCGGCGGAAACGAAGAGAGGCGCCGGCAGATGCGGGCGCCCCTCACTGGCCGGGCCATGCGGCCCGGCGCGTGGTCGGTTACTTGCTCGAGGCGAGCGCCTGGTTGAGCTGGTCGGCCGACACGGCGCCCGGCAGGCGGCGGCCGTCCGGCAGGAAGATCGTCGGCGTGCCGGTGACGTTCATCCCGCGGCCGAGCGCGAGGTTCTTGTCGAGCGCGGTCGTGTCGCAGGTACCGGCGCCGGACGGCGCGCGGTGGTCGAGCATCCAGCCCTCCCACGTTTTCGCGCGATCGGTCGCGCACCAGATCGCCTTCGACTTCGCGGTCGAATCCGGCGACAGCACCGGGTACAGGAACGTGTAGACGGTCACGTTGTCGACCGACTGCAGCGTCGTCTCGAGCTTCTTGCAATACGGGCAGTTCGGATCGGAGAACACCGCGATCTTGCGGGCGCCGTTGCCCTTGACGACCTTGATCGCATTCGCGAACGGCAGGCTCGCGAAGTCGATCTTGTTGATTTCGGACAGACGCGCGTCGGTCAGGTTCTTGCGCGTCTTGGTGTCGACGAGATCGCCGAGCAGCACGTAGTCGCCTGCCGCATCGCTATAGATGATCTGCGAGCCGAGGTTGACTTCGTAAAGGCCGGCGACCGGCGCTTTCGACACGCTCTTGATCGGCGCGTCGCTGCCGAGGCGGGCCTGCAGCGTTGCTTTCAGCTTGTCGGTGGTCTGGTCGGCCTGCGCGGTGCAGCCAAGCGTCGCCATCGTGACGGCCAGCGCCAGCGACGCGATGCGGATCGTTTTTTTCATCGAAATCTTCCTTCAGCTCAATCGGAGTGCACGGCACAGTGTACGCCGTAACGGAACCGTGTCCGACCGGCGAAGCGGCCGAAGGTTCGATCGATCAGCCGAGCGCGGCCAATACGAGCCAGCGCCTCACGAGCGGCTGCACGCCGACGAAGGCCATGCCCGCGTTGCGCACGGCCTTCGCGAGCGAGCCCGGCGCCGCGAACAGCCGCTGCAGCCCGTCGGTCGCGACCATCAGCGCACGGATGTCCTCGCGGCGCGAACGCTCGTAGCGACGCAGCAGCACCGTATCGCCGAGGTTGCGGAAGCTTTCCTTGCCCGCGATCGCGTCGGCAAGCGCCGCGACGTCGCGCAAGCCGAGATTCATCCCCTGCCCCGCGAGCGGGTGGATCAGGTGCGCGGCATCGCCGACGAGCGCGACGCGCGGTGCGATCAGCTTGTCGACCGTCTGCAGCGCCAGCGGGAAACCGGCAGCCGGCGTCACGCAGTCGAGCGTGCCGACCTGACCATGCGACACGCGCTCGACTTCGGCCGCGAGCTGCGCCGGATCGAGTGCGAGCAATTCGTCCGCATGCGCGGTGTGCGCGGACCAGACGAGCGATACATGGCCGTCCGGCAGCGGCAGCAGCGCGACGATCTCGCCTTCGTGGAACCACTGGTAGGCGGTCTCGCGGTGCGGCAGCGACGCCTTGAAGTTCGCGACGACGCCGGTTTGCCGGTAGTCGCGCCGTTCGACTTTAGCCCCCATTTGCGAGCGTACCCACGAATGCGCGCCGTCCGCGCCGACGACGAGGTCCGCTTCCAGCACCTGGCCCGACGACAGCGTGAGCACGGCCGCGTCGTCGCGCACGTCGAAGCCCTGTGCGCGCGCATCGAACCACGTGAGGTTCGGCTGGAACCGCAGCGCGGCGTCGAGCGACGCCTCGACCAGCGACGATTCGGCGATCCACGCGAGTTGCGGCACGGACGCCTGGTACGCGGAGAAATGCAGTTCCGCGTGCGCATCGCCGTACACGCGCATGTCGTAGACCGGCGCAAGCCGGCTGTGCTCGAGCGCCTGCCAGACGCGCAGCCGCTCGAGCAGCGCCTGCGAACTGGAGGACAGCGCGTAGACGCGCGTGTCGAATGCGAGATCGGCGGGGCGCGGCGCGGCCGGCTGGGCGAGCAAGGCTGTCTTGTAGCCGGACTGGGTCAGCGCGAGCGCGGCCGTCTTGCCGACGAGCCCGCCGCCGACCACGGCGACGTCGAAGGTGTGGTGGGCAGTCATGGCGGGCATTATAGCCGCGGGGCCAAACCCTTACGCGGCCGGACTTTGCGGGAAATCAGCAGAATCGCAGGCCGATGCGGCAGCGCGGCGGCCCGCCGCATCGGCCGTTCGGCGCCCGCCCGGAATCCGGGGCGTCGGCACGGTACAATAGCGTCTTTGACCGTCGGCCCGCCGCGCCCCAAGCGCCGGCCGCCCTTTTTTCCCGCGCCGCCGTGCCCTGTCCGGCCGCGCCGCCTTACCCGTCCGAAGGATTCCATGAGTCTCAAATGCGGCATCGTCGGCTTGCCCAACGTCGGCAAGTCCACCCTGTTCAATGCGCTGACCAAGGCCGGCATCGCCGCCGAGAACTACCCGTTCTGCACGATCGAGCCGAACGTCGGCATCGTCGAAGTACCCGATACGCGCCTGAAGGCGCTCTCCGAGATCGTCAAGCCGGAGCGTGTCGTGCCGGCCGTCGTCGAATTCGTCGACATCGCGGGCCTCGTCGCGGGCGCGAGCAAGGGTGAAGGCCTCGGCAACCAGTTCCTCGCGAACATCCGCGAAACCGACGCGATCACGCACGTCGTGCGCTGCTTCGAGGACGAGAACGTCATTCACGTCGCCGGCAAGGTCAGCCCGATCGACGACATCGAAGTGATCAACACCGAACTCGCGCTCGCCGACCTCGGCACCGTCGAGAAGGCGCTCACGCGCTATTCGAAGGCGGCGAAGTCGGGCAACGACAAGGAAGCGGCGAAGCTCGTCGCGGTGCTCGAAAAAGTGCGCGCTCAGCTCGACCAGGGCAAGGCCGTGCGCGGCCTCGAACTGTCGGACGACGAAGCGGCGCTGATCAAGCCGTTCTGCCTGATCACCGCGAAGCCGGCGATGTACGTGGCCAACGTGAAGGACGACGGTTTCGAGAACAACCCGCATCTCGACGCGGTCCGCAAGTACGCGGAAAGCGAAAATGCGCCGGTCGTGGCCGTGTGTGCGGCGATCGAGGCGGAAATCGCCGATCTCGACGATGCGGACAAGGAAGCGTTCCTCGCCGACATGGGCATGGAAGAGCCGGGCCTCGACCGCGTGATCCGCGCGGGCTTCAAGCTGCTCGGCCTGCAGACGTACTTCACCGCGGGCGTGAAGGAAGTGCGCGCATGGACGATCCATATCGGCGACACGGCGCCGCAGGCAGCCGGCGTGATCCACACCGACTTCGAGCGCGGCTTCATCCGCGCGCAGACGATCGCGTTCGACGATTTCGTCACGTACAAGGGTGAGCAAGGCGCGAAGGAAGCCGGCAAGATGCGGGCGGAAGGGAAGGAATATGTCGTGCACGACGGCGACGTGATGAACTTCCTGTTCAACGTCTGAGCGTTGCGTTATCGCCTCAGTGAAAAGCCCGCTTCTGCGGGCTTTTCACTTTTCGGCGCACCGGCATAGTCACGACCGGAGCTGCTTGTCTGATTTCGATCCGGCTATGCATGGCTGCACGGTGACCACCCTGTGCCGTCTCATTGCATTGCGCAAATCGACGCGCGCTCCATACGGTTGCGCGGATGGTATTTCGACCAGACAAACTGACTGAAATAGCTTTCAGCAACCTCCGTCCCTGTCCGAAGTCCGTCGTCCTCCTGCAGTACGTGCCTCGCGTTAACCAGCAACCAGGACATCACGGCCTGGCTGTCGCGACACTTCGCGCATTCTCCTGACGTACAACAGCGCGCAAGCGAGACAAAATCGGCACGATACGCATTGAACCTGGGTAGCGCGGGCCACCCCGATGCGAACCGATCCACGTTTTGCGGATGATCTTCGCTGACGCTCGGACAACTTGCACCATTGAATGCTCCCCAGGCGGTCTCACCCCGCATCAGGGCCGTCAGATAATAGGGATGGCTTGCAATGGTTTCAGGGTATTTCGCTTTCAAGTCGAGCAGGACGTCCAGCAACCGCTCCTCGCCTCGTCGACGTAGCGAGCCGTCAACGTCGTAGGGACTGTAGTAATTGAACAGCAACCGATTCCCGTTATCTCGAATTTTGCGCACCGTTTCCTCGACGTACGCAATACCGTCAATCGTCACTGCGTAGACAAAACCCGCACGTTCGTCGTCGCGATAGTTTGCCAGCGCCTTGTCGAACAAGCCGGTGAAGCGTTTTCCGTTCGGACCAATCGCACGCAATTCATCGTCGAGTGGCCCGCCGCCAAATACGGAGATCGCGATGGTAATGTCCTCGAATCCTTCATACGGGATTTTTCTAAGTCCATTCGTCGACACGGACACTTTCGGCATGTATTTCCTGAAAATCCGTATCCGATCGAGGTGCAATGCAGGCTCGCCGCCAATCAATAGCGGCGCGTTGATCCCGCGCGCAGCCTCCTCCTTCACACGCTGCTCAAGACGTTGCGTATCGTTCAACTCGTGCGATGCCGTATCGAATTCGTTCTCAAAAAACCAGCAGCCCTTGCAACGCAGATTGCATTGATTCGTAAGGTGGTAAAGCGACGCGCGTCTCCTTCGCCTCATTTCTGACGGGCTTGAAGCGCAATTTCATTTCAATTGAATCATCCATCGTGGTCTCCTGATGCGAGGATGCAAACGACACGCGCCGTCAGCGCAGCAACCCTCTGGTGAGTTCCGGCCACAGCGACGAATGCTCGCGGCGGAACATGCCGACGTGGCCAATTGCTCGGCCGTCGGGATCTTCTGGATGGATGAAGTGAACGTCGGACTGGGCTTTCGGCAACAGGCGCAGCCAGTCTTCGATATTGGCCGGCGTCGCAAGCGGGTCGTCGGTTGCTGCTACAACGGTGACGGGAGCGATAAATTCGTCGTAGTAGTGGCGTGCCACCCCTGCTCCGAATTCGTTCGCCACATATCCCCGCCGGCGACACCATCGGGCCCACTGAAGTCCAACGCACGGCGGCAGATCATCACCCCAGCCGAGTACCCTCGCCGGAACGTAACCGAGCAGTCGAACGGAAATCGGCACATACAGATGGGCAAGCAGCAAGGCCGCGAAACGCTTTGGCCAGCGAATGTTGCCGACATACCCCGAAGATGCCGAGATGGCACATAACGAACGAATCGACGCATGATTCGGCATCAGGCCGACCAGTTGTGCGCCCGCGCTATGCCCGATCAAATGTGCGCCGCGCGCACCGGTTTCGCCAAGGAGCCAGTCGAGCGCCGCAGGCATGTCGAACTGCCCCCAGTCCTGTTTTCGCGCCTGGGACCAGCGGACGTGACCCGTATCGAGCGACGCGCCGATTCCCCGATAATCGAATACAAACGTTGAGTGGCCGTCTTTGCGCAACCAATCCGCGAACGGGAAATAAAAAGATTGCCGAATTCCTGTCGCAGGACAGATGAGCACGGGGGAGCGATCACTGTCGGACGCCGGGAAATAGGTTCCCTTGAGCTGGAAACCGTCACGGGCGGCGAAAGCTATGCTGACGCGAGGTGTCGAACGCTCGATCACTGCTTCGACTTCGATACAGACGACGCACGAGGGAACGTATCGATCGGGCGATTGGATATCAGGTTCTGCCTGATAATGCCGATCATCAACAAAGGGCACCAAATTGATTTATACATCGATTCACCCCGGTAATCGAAGCGATCAATGTAAGAGCAAATCTTTGCTGACGAAATCAGACGAGTTCGATTATTTCGCGTTAGTTGCGTCTTGCTCGCCGCCTCTCACAACGCGTCACGCCCGGCTTCAACTGCCACATTGGAACAAAAATGGCCCGACCGGCAAACGCCGATCAGGCCATTTTTTCATAACGCGGGCTTTCCGCCCGCCATCACTTCACCCACTCAAGTCGCCGACACGCGCCGCCCTTCGCTCGCCTGCGCATCGCGGCCACGCTTGTTCAGCCACGACGCCAGCAGCACGATCAGCGCCAGCACGGCCGTCGCACCCACTTCCATCCGGTGATCCTCGCTCACGAGCATCACGGTCAGCGTGCCGCAGATGAACAGGATCACGGCCCACGTGAGCCACGGGAACAACCACATCCGCAACGTCAGGTCCGCGCCGGTCGATTCGAGCGTCTTGCGCATCCGCAGCTGCGAGATCGCGATCACGAGATACACGAGCAGCGCGATCGCGCCCGACGTCGCCAGGAGGAAGCCGAACACCTGTTCCGGCATCAGGTAGTTCGCGATGACGGTCACGAAACCGAACGCGGTCGACGCGAGCACGGCCGCGCGCGGTGTGCCGGTCGAATCGGTACGGTGCAGGAACGCGGGCGCATCCTTGCGCTTGGACAGCGAGAACAGCATCCGCGACGCGGTGTACAGCGCCGAATTCAGGCAGCTCGCGACCGACACCAGCACGATCACGTCGATGATCGCCTTCGCGTTCGGGACGCCGATCAGCTCCATCGCGCGCTGATACGAGCCGTGCTTCGGCAGCAGCGGGTCGTTCCACGGGACGATGGCCGCGACGACGAGAATCGAGCCGAGATAGAACAGCGTGATACGCCAGATCACCGAGTTGGTCGCGCGCACGATCTGGCGTTGCGGGTTGTCCGATTCGGCGGCCGCGATCGTCACGATCTCGGTGCCGAGGAACGAGAACATCGTCGTCAGCATCGCCGCGAGCACCGCGCCGGCGCCGTGCGGCATGAAGCCGTCATGCACGAACAGGTTCGACACGCCCGATACGGCCGGCGCCGGGATGATGCCGACGATCGCCGCACCGCCGATGCACAGGAACACGACGATCGCGACAACCTTGATCAGCGCGAACCAGAATTCGAATTCGCCGTAGTTCTTGACCGAGAAGAGGTTGGTCACCGTCAGCATCAGCGTGATGCCGAGCGCGAAGACCCAGGTCGCGACACCAGGAAACCATGCATTGAGAATGGTCGCGGCGGCAGTCGCCTCGATCGGAATCACGAGCACCCAGAACCACCAGTACAGCCAGCCGATCGAGAAACCGGCCCAATGGCCGATCGCGCGATCGGCATAGGTGGAGAACGAACCGCTGTCCGGATGCGCGACGGCCATCTCGCCGAGCATGCGCATCACGAGCACGACCAGCACCCCTGCGATCGCATACGCAAGGATCGACGCCGGGCCGGCTTCCGCGATGGCGTGGCCGGAGCCGACGAACAGGCCCGCGCCGATCACGCCGGCAATCGACATCATCGTCACGTGCCGCTGCTTCAGGCCCGTACCGAGGCCTGTGTTGCTTCCACTCATCTGTCTCTCTCCAAAAAACGGTCCGGTATGGCCGGGTATCGCGTGAAGGCAGCACGGGGGATTGTGGTTCTTGAGCCGTGCCGGATGCGTCGCCTGCATGGGTTGCAGGCGCGCAGCCGGATCGGGGGCCGTTCCGGAACGGGGCGCGACGCAGTCTGCGAAGCTGCGGGTGCGATACGGCGCGCAGGGCGCCGGCGCATCGCGTGCGCCCTTTCCGTCGGCTTTCGTCAGCTGCCTTCGAAGCGAAGGAGTGTAAGCATCAAACGGTTCTTCACTAAGAACCAATTGAAGAATTTCGATGGAACCACTTGTTGCATCGACATTGATCGATGCAACGCTTGTGCCGTTCGCGGCGACTCGGTAGCGCGCCGAAAGCACCGGGCGACATCGGGTCAGCCAGTCGCAACCGGCGCCGCGTCAGCGCGTGCCGTTCGTCATCTCGTCAAGCCATTTGGCGGGGACGACGGCCTGCCATTCCCGCAAAAGCAGGTTTTTCACGGCGTCCGGATGGGCCGCCGACAGCCGCACCAGCACGATCGGCCAGCCGACGTAGTGATCCGTCACGTAATACACGTCGGGTTCCGATTCGATCAGCCACGCGCGCTCGTCGGGGCCGACGCCTTTCACGACGAGCGTGTCGCCGTCCTCGCGCAGCCGCGCGAGCATCTTGCCCTTCACCTTGAGTGCGGGCGTGCCGTATGACGTGCGTTCCTCGACGCCGCGCCACGCCAGCGCGATCTGCCGGACTTCGTCGAATGTCATGGCGCCTCCCGGCTGGATGCCTTCGGTTCGCGATCGGGCCACCCTACCGGAATTCGCGAAGCCGTGCCATGGGCCGTGCGCTTATCCGCGCGCCGCACGCGCGGCCGTCGACGCACGCCCCGTTGTCGCGACGATCGCAAACGCGATCGCATTCGCGGCGGCACTGGCCAGGATCGGCACGAGATAGCCGCCGCCCGCGTCGTAGATGAAGCCGGCCGCGGTCGGTCCGATCAGCGTGCCGAATGCGACGCTCGTGTAGAGCACGCCGATGATCCCGCTCACGTTGCGGCCGCCGAAATAGTCCATCACCACCGCCGGCAGCACCGCGACCCAGCCGCCGTAGAACACGCCGAACCCGAGTGCGAATGCGGCAAGCGTGGCGACGGTGCCGGCGCCGGCCCATGCGACGAGCGCGACAGCCATGCCCGCGAACATCGCGAGCAGCGATGTGCGGCGGCCGAAACGGTCGGCGAGGCCGCCCAGGAAGAAGCGGCCAGCCGTGCTGCCGACGCCGATCGCGCCGAGCAGCAGCACGGCCGTCGATGACGAGACGCCATGATCGAGCGCATACGGCACAAGATGAACGAACGGGACGAACACGCCGAACGAACAGATGAGGCATGCCGCGTAGAGGCTCGCGAACGAGCGCGACGTGACGGCTTCACGCACCGTCGCGCCGGCAGCCGGCTTGCGACTAGCGGCCGCACCGGACACCGAACGCCCCGCATCGCGCGCGGTGGCCTTCGCGCCGCCACCCTCGACGGGCTCATGCGCCGCCTCTCCGTCCGGCAGCAGCCCCCGCCCGCGCGGATCGTTTTCGATCAGCAACGCCATCCCCGCGCCGATCACGACCGCGATCACGGCCAGCGTGAAATACGCACCGCGCCAGCCGACGTGCGCGATCAGCGGGGACGCGAGCGGCGGCATCACCAGCGTGCCGACGCCGATCCCGGCGACCGCGAGCCCCGACGCGAAGCCGCGCCGGCGCACGAACCAGCGCTGCACGGCGCCGACAGCCGGTACGTATGCGCAGCCGACGCCGAGACCGACACCGAGCCCGTACGCGACGTAGACCTGCACCAGCGTATGCGCGGCGCCGGCAGCCGCGAGCCCGATGCCCGTCAGCAGCATCCCGGCGACGGCCAGCCGTCGCGAGCCGAAGCGGTCGGCCAGCGGCCCGCTGACGATGCCGAAACCGAAATACAGGAAGCCGGCGAGCGAAAACACGAGCGAGATCTGCCCGCGCGACGCGGCGAAATCCCGCTGCAGCGACTCGACGAAGGCGCTGAACGTGTATGCGCTGCCGAAACCGACGAACGTGACGGCAAACGCGGCCGCCACCACGTACCAGCCGTAGAAAACGCGCGATGCGCCCGGGCGGTTCATGACGATGCTCCTCTCAGGTTCCCCCGGCCGCCGGACGGCGTCCGGATTGCCTCATGGATATAGTTGAACTATGTTGATCGCACCGGCCACCGACAGGCAGTCGCGAAACATACGATCCGATGCGTCAACGGTACTCGCGCGTACGCATCGTCTCAAACGATATTTCGTCGGACTTTCGATTTAGAAAAACTGAATGAATCGTTCCCGCTTGCCGCCTCTCAACCCGCTGCGCGCATTCGAAGCAGCTGCCCGCCACCTGTCGGTGAAGGCGGCTGCCGAGGAGCTGTCGGTCACGCCCGGCGCGGTAAGCCAGATGATCCGCACGCTCGAGACGCATCTCGGCGTACAGCTGTTCGAGCGCATCAACCGCGGCATCCTGCTCACGGCCGCCGGCCGCGACTACCTGCCGCCGGTGCGCAACGCGTTCCGGCAGATCGCCGATGCGTCGCAGCGCGTGTCGGGTGCGGCCGACAGCGGCGTGCTGACGGTGAGCGTCACGCCATTCTTCGCATCCGCGTGGCTCGTCCCGCGCCTCGCGCAGTTTCGGGAGGCTTGCCCGGACGTCGACCTGCAGGTCGTCACGAGCCATGCACCGGCCGATTTCTCGCGCGACGGCGTCGACGTCGCGATCCGTCATGGCCTCGGGCGCTACATCGGGCTGTGCAGCGAGCGCCTGCTGACGGTGGAGATCGTCGCGCTCGCGTCGCCCGAACTCGTCGCGCGGCTCGGCATGCCGGCGACGCCGGCCGAGCTCGTCGGCTGGCCGCAGCTGCACGACGCCGAGCGCAAGGGCTGGCACATCTGGTTCGGCGCACAGCGGATCGACGATTTCGGCCCGCCGCGCGGCCCCGCGTTCGACGACTCGGGCCTGTTGCTGCAGGCGATCGTCGCCGGCCAGGGCGCCGGGCTGCTGCCGGCCGCGATGGTGCGCGGCGAGCTGGCGAGCGGCAGGCTCGTGCAGCTCGCCGATGTCGCGTGGCTCGACGATTTCGCGTACTACCTCGTCTATCCGCCGCATCACGCGGAACGGCCAAAGGTTGCCGCCTTTCGCCGATGGATCCTCGACGCCGCCCTGGCCGACGGCGCGGCATCGATGTCCGGCGCGGCGTAGCGCCCTCTCTCACGGCGCGCTTCTTCTGCCGATCGGCTAACATGCGGCCCGGCACCAATAACAACAGACCGAGAGAGACCATGCCCGCCCTGCTCCGCCGCGCGACACGCATTGCGACGCTGTCCGCCGCATTTTTCGTCGCGTGCGCCTCGCTGCCCGTTCCGGCACACGCGTACCGCGCGCCGACCGGCTACAGCAACGAAGCCGATCTCGACCGCCACGACACGTATCGCAACCGCGACGGCGAAACCGTGCATGCCCCCGCGCATTCGAAATCAGGCCGCGTGCCCGAAGGCGCGAGCGCGCGCTGCCGCGACGGCACGTACAGCTTCAGCCGTCACCGGCGCGGCACGTGCTCGGGGCACGGCGGCGTTGCCGCGTGGCTGTAGCCTCGGCCGAATGGTCAATCCGGGCCGCTGCAGCCACCCGCCGCTGTCAGCGACACTCGGCGGCGAAGTACAATAGCCGCTCGCGCCGCCCGCACGCGGCGACGCCGCCGCGCCCTGCGCGGCACGCTCCGTACCGAATCACCCGACGCCGCCGCGCCCGCGCGCTGCGCGGCAGTCTCAACCACTTCTGAATTTCACACCGAAATGGCCCAATACGTTTTCACGATGAACCGGGTCGGCAAGATCGTGCCGCCCAAGCGCCAGATCCTGAAGGACATCTCGCTGTCGTTCTTTCCCGGCGCGAAGATCGGCGTGCTCGGCCTGAACGGCTCGGGCAAGTCGACGCTGATCCGCATCATGGCGGGCGTCGACAAGGACATCGAAGGCGAAGCCACGCCGATGCCGAACCTGAACATCGGCTACCTGCCGCAGGAACCGCAGCTCGACCCGACGAAGACGGTGCGCGAAGCCGTCGAGGAAGGCCTCGGCGACCTGTTCCAGGCCAACAAGAAACTCGAGGAAATCTACGCGGCGTACGCGGAGCCGGACGCCGACTTCGACGCGCTCGCGGCCGAGCAGGCGAAGTACGAAGCGATCCTCGCGTCGAGCGATGGCGGCAGCCCCGAGCAGCAGCTCGAAGTGGCCGCCGACGCCCTGCGCCTGCCGTCGTGGGACGCCAAGATCGAACACCTGTCGGGCGGTGAAAAGCGCCGCGTCGCGCTGTGCAAGCTGCTGCTCGAAAAACCCGACATGCTGCTGCTCGACGAACCGACCAACCACCTCGACGCGGAATCGGTCGACTGGCTCGAGCAGTTCCTGGTGCGCTTCCCGGGCACCGTCGTCGCGGTCACCCACGATCGCTACTTCCTCGACAACGCAGCCGAGTGGATTCTCGAACTCGACCGCGGCCATGGCATTCCGTGGAAGGGCAACTACAGCAGCTGGCTCGACCAGAAGGAAGAGCGCCTGAAGCAGGAAGAAGCGTCGGAATCGGCACGCCAGAAGGCGATCAAGAAGGAACTGGAGTGGGTGCGCCAGAACCCGAAGGGCCGCCAGGCGAAGTCGAAGGCGCGTATCGCGCGCTTCGAGGAGCTGAGCAGCCAGGAATACCAGAAGCGCAACGAAACGCAGGAAATCTTCATTCCGGCCGGCGAACGCCTCGGCAATGAAGTGATCGAGTTCAAGAACGTCAGCAAGTCGTTCGGCGACCGCCTGCTGATCGACAATCTGAGCTTCAAGATCCCGGCCGGCGCGATCGTCGGCATCATCGGCCCGAACGGCGCCGGCAAGTCGACGCTGTTCAAGATGCTGACCGGCAAGGAACAGCCGGATTCAGGCGAAGTCGTGATGGGGCCGACGGTGAAGCTCGCGTACGTCGACCAGAGCCGCGACGCGCTCGACGGCACGAAGACGGTGTTCGAGGAAATCTCGGGCGGCGCCGACGTGCTGACGGTGGGCAAGTACGAAACGCCGTCGCGCGCGTACATCGGCCGCTTCAACTTCAAGGGCGGCGACCAGCAGAAGATCGTCGGCAACCTGTCCGGTGGTGAACGCGGCCGCCTGCACCTCGCGAAGACGCTGATCTCGGGCGGCAACGTGCTCCTGCTGGACGAACCGTCGAACGATCTCGACGTCGAAACGCTGCGCGCGCTGGAAGACGCGCTGCTCGAATTCGCGGGCTCGGTGATGGTGATCTCGCACGATCGCTGGTTCCTCGACCGGATCGCGACGCACATCCTCGCGTTCGAAGGCGATTCGCAGGTCACGTTCTTCGACGGCAACTACCAGGAGTACGAAGCCGACAAGCGTGCACGCCTCGGCGAGGAAGCCGCGAAGCCGAAGCGCCTGCGCTACAAGCCGATCAGCCGCTGACCGGCACGGCCCGGGTGCCCGGCCGCGGCAACGCGGCGCCGGTCGCCGAGGGTGGCCGCTTCAGGAAGCGTCACAACAAAAAAGCGGGCCGCTCGCCCGCCGCTTACGCGAGCGCGCCCAGTTCGCGCAGCCGCGCCTCGGTCGTCGCCGCACTCGTGTGATGAATGCCGTGCCAGCCGAGCGTCGTCGCGGCCGCGGCGTTCTTCGCGTTGTCGTCGATGAATACGAGTTCGTGCGGCGCGATGCCCGGCAGGTGCGGTTCGATCCGCGCATGCATCTCGCGGTAGATCGCCGGATCGGGCTTCACGAGCTTCACGCGACCCGATACGACGATCTCCTTGAAACGCCGCAGCACCGGAAAGTTGTCCCACGCATACGGGAATGTCTGCGCAGACCAGTTCGTCAGCCCGAACAGCGGCATCCCCTGCGCTTCAAGTCGATCGACGAGCGCGGCGCCTTCGTCGAGCACACCGCCGATCATCTCGTGCCAGCGCGCGTAGAACGCGCGGATCAGCGCTTCGTGCTCCGGAAACTTCGCGACGAGCTCGGCCGTCCCCTCTTCGATCGTCTGCCCGCCGTCCTGGCGGATCACCCAGTCCATCGCGCACACGTGCGTGAGGAACCAGCGACGCTCCGTGTCGTCGGGAATCAGCTCCCGGTAAAGGTACTCGGGGCTCCAGTCGATCAGCACGCCGCCGAAATCGAACACCACGGCCTTGATCGTCATGCGAACTCCGTCGAAAGGACGTCCGCGAGCGAGCGCGGCGTCACCGGGTTGCCCGACAGCGAATTGTTTTGCCATACGAAGTGATGGTGCGCGACGATCTGCGCGGCCGACAGGTGCGTGCGCTCGTTCGTCGTGTGCAGATCGGACACGACCGTCGTCCGGTAGCCGAGCAGCGCCGCGCGGCGTGCGGCCGAATCGACGCAGAACTCGGTCGCATAACCGCAGATCAGCACCGAACGGACGCCGTGGCGGTCGAGTTGTGCCGCGAGTGGCGTGTCGTGAAACGAATCGCTCACCTGCTTGCGCACGCGCCAGTCGTCGTTCCCGACGACCAGCCCCGCATGCAACTCCCAGCCCGGCGTGCCGGGCACGATGTCGTCGTCCGCATCGCCGTCGTGCTGCACGAAGCACACGGGCGCGTTCGCCGCACGCGCCGCCGCCGTCAGCCGGTTGATGCCCGATACCACGTCGTCGAGCCGGTAAGCGGGCCGCGCCCGCTCCACCAGCCCGCGCTGCATGTCGACCACGATCACTGCGGTGTCCGCCATTGCCTGCCCTCGGTTATGTCGTTCGGCCGTTGTCCGGCCGTTATCGCATGTTGTGTCAGATCGGCTGCGTGCGCGCGTCGAGCCACGCCTTCGCATCGCCGCTCAGGTGCCGGCCGACACGCTCGCGCACCGTCGCATGATACGTGTTCAGCCATGCACGCTCGTCGTCGTGCAGCATCTCGATCAGCACGCAGCGCGTGTCGATCGGGCACAGCGTCAGCGTCTCGAATGCGAGGAAATCGCCGAATTCCGTTTGCCCGGCCGCACGGTTCACGACCAGGTTCTCGATCCGGATGCCCCACTGGCCGGGTCGATACACGCCCGGCTCGATCGACGTGATCATGCCCTCTTCCATCGCCGTGTGCGGCTCGGCCGGCGCGTAGTGCGAGATGACCTGCGGGCCTTCATGCACGTTCAGGAAGTAGCCGACGCCATGCCCCGTGCCGTGGCCGTAGTCGAGCCCGGCCGCCCACATCGGTGCGCGCGCGATCGCGTCGAGCATCGGCGAGCGGATGCCGCGCGGGAAGCGGGCGCGCGACAGCGCCATCATCGACTTCAGCACGATCGTGAAATCGCGCCGCTGCAGGTCGCTGACGGTGCCGACCGGCACGACACGCGTGATGTCGGTCGTGCCCGTCACGTACTGGCCGCCCGAATCGATCAACAGCAGGCCGTCGCCGGCGATCGTCGCGTGCGACGCCGGCGTCGCGTGGTAGTGCGGCATCGCGCCGTTCGCGTTGAATCCCGCAATCGTCGCGAAGCTTGCCGACACATAGCCGGGGCGCCGGGCGCGGGCGGCCGTGAGCTTTTCCTCGATCGTCAGCTCGGTGATCGTCTCGCGGTTCACCGCCTGCTCGAACCACGTGAAGAACTCCGCGAGCGCGGCGCCATCGTGTTCCATCGTCACGCGCACGTGCTCGATCTCGGCGGACGTCTTGCGCGACTTCGCGAACGTCGACGGATTCACGGCCTCGACGAGCTTCACGCCGGCCGGCACGGCCTCGAGCGTGCCGAACGTCACGCGGCGGGGGTCGATCAGCAGCGTCGCGCCGTCCGGCAGCGACGCAAGCGCGGCGCGCGCGGCGTCGTAGGCGCGAACGTCGACACCATCCTTCGCGAGCGACGCGGCCAGCGCCGGCGACACCTTGCCGTCGGCAACGAACAACGTCGCGCGATCGGCGCCGATCATTGCGTGCGCAACGAATACGGGATTGAAGTTGACGTCGGCGCCGCGCAGGTTGAACAGCCATGCGAGATCGTCGAGCGTCGACACGAAATGCCATTGCGCACCCTGCGCGCACATCGCGCGGCGCACTTCGGCCAGCTTGCTCGCGCGCGTCGTGTCGGCCTGCGGCGCCGTGTGCTCGAACACCGCGTCGCCGGGGAGCCCCGGCCGCTCGGACCAGATCGCGTCGAGCAGGTCGAGATCGGTGCGCAGCGCGATGCCGCGTGCGTTCAACGCGCCCGTCAGCCCGCGTGCGGCCGCGACGCCGAGCACGGCGCCGTCGACGCCGACCGTCGCACCGGCTGCCACGTTCTGCGCGAGCCAGTCGACGTGCGGCGCGCTCTGCTGCCCGCCCGTCATCTTCATCAGTTGCACGCCCGTGCCGGCCAGTTCGGCATCGGCCTGCACCCAGTAGCGGCTGTCGACCCATAGCCCCGCGAAATCCGCGGTCACGACCAGCGTGCCGACCGAGCCCGTGAAGCCGGACAGCCAGCGACGGGCCTGCCAGCGCTCCGGCAGATACTCGGACAGATGGGGATCGGCGGACGGCACGAGATAGGCGGCCAGGTCCTCGCGGGCCATGGCGCCACGCAGCAGCGCGAGGCGGGCCGGCACCGGCGAGACTTCGGGAAGACGGGCATTCATGATTTCACCTGAGAACATTCAGCGACGGGCCGACAGCGTAACCGTCACGGCTACGACGAGGAACGCGACACCGGTGCAGACCGGCCATTCGAGCGTCTCGCCATCGTAAAACAGTCCCGAGAGATTGCCGGCCATGCGGGCCGCGCCCGCGCCGACGATGCCGGCGAGCACCGCGATCCACCACGCCGGCCGGCCCGTGCGCCGCATCGGGTGCAGCCATCGGCCGAACAGCCCGACGGCCGCTCCCAGGACAAGGATTCCAAACCAGTTCATTCGACGCCTTCTATAAATTCAGATTCGTCCCATAGGCGTGAACGTTGCCAGCGGCTAGCATCGATTCATCCATCGAACCCGAGACCAGCCGGGTGCCGCCAACATTCGAGTGTAGGGGCCGACTCGACGTTATGGCAAGCGCGCGCCGGCTGCCGTATTGAAGAAATTCTCATGCGAATCGCTCTGATCGATCCGGACGCGCGCCATGCCGCGCTCCTGAACCGCCTGCTCTTTGCGGGCGGTCATGTGTGCCACGCGTTTCCGTCCAGCGCGGCGTTGTTCGAGTGGCTCGCCACCGACAACACGTGCGACATGCTGATCACCGGCCACTGGGCCGGCGACCAGCCGGCCGAGGAAGTCATCCCGCGTGCGCAGACGGTCCTGCCGGGGCTGCCGGCCATCGCCGTGATGCTGCTGCCGCGCGAAAGCGAAATCGTATCGTGCCTGCACGCGGGCGCGGACGATTGCGTCGTGCGCCCCGTGAGCGGGCCCGAGCTGCTCGCGCGCGTGAACGCGCTGAGCCGGCGCGCCGGCGTCCGCCGGCCCCCCAACCGCTCGCGCGAAATGTATGGCGAATACGTTTTCGACGCCACGCATTGCCTCGTTCGCTTCGACGACGCAATCGTTTCACTCACGCCGAAGGAGTTCCGGTTCGCGCAGTTGCTGTTCACGAACCTGTCGCGGCCGGTGTCACGCGCCCATATCCTCGAAACGGTGTGGGCGCGCCGCCGCGACATGAAGTCGCGCACGCTCGATACCCATGCGTCCCGGCTGCGCAGCAAACTACGGCTGCTTCCGGAGCGCGGCTACCGGCTGCTGCCGCTCTACGGCTACGGCTATCAGCTCGACCGCGTGCCGATCGAGCCCCCAAATTCCCGGCCCCGCCACGCTGATGCCCGGTATGCAGCGAGTGAGGAAATCGCTGAAACGCTATAATATGGGGCTAAACGATAGCCCTCGATATGCAACTCCTCACGATCGGAATCAATCACCACACTGCGCCTGTCGCCTTGCGCGAACGCGTGGCGTTTCCGCTCGAGCAGATCAAGCCGGCTCTCGTCACGTTCAAGAACGTGTTTCTCGGCCCCCAGGCGCCCAATACGCCCGAAGCGGCGATCCTCTCCACCTGCAACCGCACCGAACTGTATTGCGCGACCGACGATCGCGCCGCACGCGAAGGCGCGATCCGCTGGCTGTCGGAGTATCACCGGATCCCGGTCGACGAACTCGCGCCGCACGTCTACGCGCTGCCGCAGTCGGAAGCGGTCCGGCACGCGTTTCGCGTCGCATCCGGCCTCGATTCGATGGTGCTCGGCGAAACGCAGATTCTGGGCCAGATGAAGGACGCCGTCCGCACCGCGACGGAAGCCGGCGCACTCGGCACCTATCTGAACCAGCTGTTCCAGCGCACGTTCGCGGTCGCGAAGGAAGTGCGCGGCACGACCGAAATCGGCACGCAGTCGGTGTCGATGGCCGCCGCCGCGGTGCGCCTCGCGCAACGGATCTTCGAAAAGGTGTCGGATCAGCGCGTGCTGTTCATCGGCGCCGGCGAAATGATCGAGCTGTGCGCGACGCACTTCGCCGCGCAAGGCCCGCGCGAACTCGTCGTCGCGAACCGCACGGCCGAGCGCGGCCAGCGGCTCGCCGAACGCTTCAACGGCCGTGCGATGCCGCTCGCCGACCTGCCGACCCGCATGCACGAGTTCGACATCATCGTGTCGTGCACGGCGTCGACGCTGCCGATCATCGGCCTCGGCGCAGTCGAGCGCGCGGTGAAGGCGCGCCGCCACCGGCCGATCTTCATGGTCGACCTCGCGGTGCCGCGCGACATCGAGCCCGAAGTCGGCAAGCTGAAGGACGTATTCCTCTACACCGTCGACGATCTCGGCGCGATCGTGCGCGAAGGCAATGCATCGCGCCAGGCCGCGGTCGCGCAGGCCGAAACGATCATCGAAACGCGCGTGCAGAATTTCATGCAATGGCTCGACACGCGCAGCGTCGTGCCGGTGATCCGTCACATGCATACGCAGGCCGACGCACTGCGCCGGGCCGAAGTCGACAAGGCGCAGAAGCTGCTCGCGCGCGGCGACGATCCGGCCGCCGTGCTCGAAGCGCTGTCGCAAGCGCTGACCAACAAGCTGATCCACGGCCCGACGAGCGCGCTCAACCGCGTGAACAGCGCCGATCGCGATTCGCTGATCGACCTGATGCGCGGCTTCTACCAGCACGCCCCGCGCTCGAACGACCAGTCCGGCCACTAGCGCCGGCCGATCGCCCTGCCGCCGGCCGCGCGCCGGCCTATCCTTTCCGAATACCCCTTGCCCGGGAGCGCCGCTCCACACCATGAAGACGAGCATGCAACGCAAGCTCGACCAGCTGTCCACACGGCTGGCCGAACTGAACGACCTGCTGAGCCGCGAAAACGTCACGGCCGACCTCGACCAGTACCGCAAGCTCACGCGTGAACATGCGGAACTCGGCCCGGTGGTCGAACAGTACGCGCTGTGGCGCCAGTCGCGCAGCGACGAGACGGCTGCACAGGAACTGCTCGGCGATCTGTCGATGCGCGACTTCGCGGAAGACGAAATCCGCAGCGCGCGAGAGAGCATGACCCGCCTCGAGACCGAGCTGCAGAAGATGCTGCTGCCGAAGGATCCGAACGACGACCGCAACATCTTCCTCGAAATCCGTGCGGGCACGGGCGGCGACGAATCGGCGCTGTTCGCGGGCGACCTGCTGCGCATGTACCTGCGCTTCGCGGAACGCCAGCGCTGGCAGGTCGAAATGATGTCGGAGAGCGCGTCGGATCTCGGCGGCTACAAGGAAGTGATCGTGCGGATCGCGGGCCAGGGCGCGTATTCGCGCCTGAAGTTCGAATCGGGCGGCCATCGCGTGCAGCGCGTGCCGGCCACCGAAACGCAGGGGCGCATCCACACGTCCGCGTGCACGGTCGCGGTGATGCCGGAAGCCGACGAAATCGGCGAGGTCGAGATCAATCCGGCCGACCTGCGGATCGACACGTTCCGCGCGTCCGGCGCGGGCGGCCAGCACATCAACAAGACCGATTCGGCGGTGCGCGTCACGCACATTCCGACCGGGATCGTCGTCGAGTGCCAGGACGACCGCTCGCAGCACAAGAACAAGGATCGCGCGCTGAAGGTGCTCGCCGCGCGCATCAAGGACAAGCAGTATCACGAGCAGCACGCGAAGGAAGCCGCGACGCGCAAGAGCCTGATCGGCTCCGGTGACCGCTCGGAGCGGATCCGCACGTACAACTTCCCGCAGGGCCGGATGACCGACCACCGGATCAACCTGACGCTGTACCGGCTCGAGGCGCTCATGGACGGCGACCTCGACGAACTGATCAGCGCGCTGGTCAGCGAACACCAGGCCGAACTGCTCGCGTCGCTCGGCGATGCCGACTGAGGCCGCGATGCCCGACACTTCCGCCGACGAACTGCTGCGCGCGTCGCCGCTCGACGCGGTCGATGCGCGCGTGTTGCTCGCGCACGCACTCGGCTGGACCCGCACGCAATTGATCACGCGCGGCGACACGCCGCTCGACGCGGCCGCGGTCGAACGCTACCGCGCGCTCGAGGCACGCCGCCTGGCCGGCGAGCCGGTCGCGCAGCTCGTCGGGATGCGCGAATTCTTCGGCCGGCCGTTCGACGTGACGCCCGACGTGCTGATTCCGCGCCCCGAAACCGAACTGCTCGTCGAGGCCGCACTCGATGCGATCGACGGGCTGCCGCGTCCGGCCGTGCTCGATCTCGGCACGGGCAGCGGCGCGATCGCCGTATCGATCGCCGCCGAGCGTCCCGATGCGCGCGTGTGGGCGCTCGACCGTTCGCCGGCCGCCCTTGAGGTTGCACAACGCAACGCCGGCAAGCTGCTCGACGCGCGCCGTCCCGGCGGCCCGCTGCACTGGCTGCAAAGCGACTGGTACGCGGCGCTCGATCCGGCACTCGCATTCGACGCGATCGTCAGCAACCCGCCCTACATCGCGCAGCACGATCCGCACCTCGAGCAAGGCGACCTGCGTTTCGAGCCGCGCGGCGCGCTCACCGACGATGCCGACGGCCTCAGCGCGATCCGCACGATCGTCGCGGGCGCCGGCTCTTATCTGAAACCGGGCGGCACGCTCTGGATCGAGCATGGCTACGACCAGGCCGAGGCCGTGCGCGCGGTGCTCGCCTCCCACGGCTTCGTCGCGGTCGAATCGCTCGCAGATCTGGCCGCCATCGAACGCACGACAGGCGGCCGCCTGCCGGGCTGATGCCCGGCCCGCCCGGTTGAAATCCGCTATCATTTCGATCTAACGCCCCGCAAACGCAAGGTCAGTCATGGACACCCAACAACGTATCAAGCAAATCGTCGACGAAAACCAGGTCGTGCTCTTCATGAAGGGCAACGCGCAATTCCCGATGTGCGGCTTTTCGGGCCGCGCCATCCAGGTGCTGAAAGCCTGCGGCGTCGACCAGTTCAAGACGGTCAACGTCCTCGAAGACGACGAGATCCGCCAGGGCATCAAGGCATTCTCGAACTGGCCGACCATCCCGCAGCTCTACGTGAAGGGCGAATTCATCGGCGGCTCGGACATCATGATGGAGATGTACCAGTCGGGCGAACTGCAGCAACTGTTCGCCGCCGCGTAATACGCCCCTCCTTTCGATGGCATCTCCCAGTGCGCCGCCACGCCGGCTGATCGTCGCGATCACCGGCGCCACCGGCGCGATCTACGGCGTACGGCTGCTCGACCTGCTGCGCGCCGCCGGCGGCGTCGAGACGCACCTGCTGATTTCGAACGCCGGCTGGCTCAACATCCAGCACGAACTGAAGCTGTCGAAGGCCGATGTCGAAAGCCGTGCGGACGTCGTGCATTCGGTGCGCGACGTCGGCGCGACGATCGCATCGGGGTCGTTCGCGACCGACGGCATGGTGATCGCGCCCTGCTCGATGAAGACGCTCGCGAGCGTCGCGCACGGGCTGTCCGACAACCTGATCACGCGCGCAGCCGACGTCACGCTGAAGGAACGCCGCCGCCTCGTGCTGATGGTGCGCGAAACGCCGTTCAACCTCGCGCATCTGCGCAACATGACGGCCGTCACCGAAATGGGCGGCATCGTCTTCCCGCCGCTGCCCGCGTTCTACGCGATGCCGAAGACGATCGAGGAACTCGTCGACCAGACCGTCACGCGCGTGCTCGACCTGTTCGCGCTCAGCGCGCCGCTGACGACGCCGTGGGCCGGTATCCGGCACGCGCAGTAAGCGAGCGCCCCACGATCCATTCGTCGCCCATTTGCGCCGATTTTCAGCGGAATTCATTCAATTGAGCGAATACGACGCCCAACTGCCGTGAAGCGCTCGGCGCTGCCCGGATTATCAACCAACAAGCGTCAATCAAATTCCCAATCGCGGATTTATCAATATCCGGTGCGCGCCTATAGTCACAGGCAAATCCCTTTGCAGGCCACCACCATGAACCGCTTGCCTTCGCTCTACCTGTCCCACGGTGCCCCGACGCTGCCGATCGACCCGACGCTGCCGTCCGGCGCGTTCACGCACCTCGCCGCCGAATTGCCGCGCCCGCGCGCGGTGCTGATGCTGTCCGCGCACTGGGGCACGCAGCGCCCCGTTGCCAGCATCGCCGCGCATCCGGAAACGATCCACGATTTCTACGGCTTTCCGCAGGCGCTGTACGACATCCGCTACCCGGCGCCCGGCGCGCCCGACGTCGCCGAACGCGCGGCCGGGCTGCTGAATGCGGCCGGCATCGAGACCGCGACGACCGAGCACGGCCTCGACCACGGTGCGTGGGTGCCGATGCTGCTGATGTTCCCGGAAGCCGACGTGCCGGTGGCGCAGTTGTCGATCCAGCCGCGCGCGGATGCCGCCCACCACTTCGCGCTCGGCCGCGCGCTGCGACCGCTGCGCGACGAGGGCGTGATGGTGATCGGCTCCGGCCAGATCACGCATAACCTGCGCGCCGCCGATTTCGGTGCGGCACCGGAGGATGCGGATCCGCGTGTCGCGGAATTCACCGACTGGTTCGAGGCGAAGCTGGCCGCGCGCGACGTCGACGCGCTGCTCGACTACCGCCGGCAGGCGCCGCACGCGGCGCTGATGCATCCGACCGACGAGCATCTGCTGCCGGTGTTCACGGCACTCGGCGCGGCGGACGACGACTACCAGCTCGGCATCCAGTCACTCGGTACGTACCAGCGCGTGCTCGCGATGACGAACTACGTGTTCGCCGGCACGACCGCCTGAGCGGCCGCGCGGCAGCCGCCGACCGCCCAACAAAAAACCCGCCCGAGCATCGCTCGGGCGGGTTTTTTTACGCCGCTTGCTGCCGCCGCCGAATCCGGCGACAGGTCACGCGTCAGGCACCGACCCCCTCGAGGATCTCGTCGTGCGATTCACGCTCGTCGAGATACTTGGTCCGGTAACCGGTATTCACGCCCCAGAAGTAGAACACCAGCGAGATCGCCGCGACGACCAGCATGTCCCAGCCGTACGGCAGCACGCCGTGGCCGCCGAATTCCTTGCTGCCGATCAGCGACAGCACGGCCATCGTCGGCAGGTACGCGACCAGCCACCAGGCGGCCTTCAGGTCGTCACCCCAGCCGGTCCAGCCCGACTTCGCCTGGAAGTAGAAGTACACCGGCAGCGCGACGATCATCAGCAGGATGATTTCGCCCGTCAGCGGCCACTTCGCCCAGTACAGGATCAGCGACGCGCAGACGAATGCGAACGGGGCGATCAGCTTCATCAGCGGAATCGACAGCGGACGCTCGATGTCGGTCGCCGCCCGGCGCAGCGCCATCAGGCTGATCGGGCCGGTCAGGTACGAAATCACCGTCGCCACCGAGATCACTGCCGCGAGCGAGCTCCAGCCGCGGAAGAAGAACAGGAAGACGAACGACACGAGCAGGTTGAACCACATCGCTTGGCGCGGCACGCCGTAGATCGGATGCACGTTGCCGAACATCTTCGGCATCGTGTTGTTGCGCTCCATCGCGTAGATCATGCGGGTGGTCGTCGCCATGTAGGTCGTACCGGTGCCGCTCGGGCTGATGAACGCGTCGACATACAGCAGGATCGCGAGCCAGTTCAGGTTCAGCGCGATCGCGAGTTCCGCGAACGGCGACGAGAAGTTGAAGTGCGCCCAGCCCTTCGCGACGTCGGCCGGATTCACCGAGCCGATATACGCCATCTGCAGCAGCACGTAGATCACGAGTGCGAGCAGGATCGACGTGATCACCGCGAACGGCACGCTGCGCGACGGGTTGCGCGCTTCACCGGCCAGGTTCACCGGGCTCTGGAAGCCGTTGAACGCGAACACGATGCCGCTCGTCGCGACCGCGGTCAGCACGGCCGACCAGCCGTACGGCGCGAAGCTCGCATTGGACGCAGTGCCGAGGTTCTCCGCATGGAAGCTCGTCAGCATCAGGCCGAGGATCGTGAGGCCGGGGATCAGGAACTTGAAGATCGTGATCGCCGTGTTCGCCCGCGCGAAGGCCTTGACGCCCCAGTAGTTCAGCATGAAGTAGACGACGACCAGCACGGCCGACAGCAGCAGGCCGAGTGTCTGCAATTCGCCGTTCACGAACAATGCATGCGCCCACGGATACGGCCACGTACTCATGTACTGGATCGACGCTTCAGCCTCGATCGGGATCACGGATACGATCGCGATCCAGTTCGCCCACGCACTGATGAAACCGACCAGCGAGCCGTGCGAGTAGCGCGCGTAGCGCACCATGCCGCCCGACTCGGGGAACATCGCGCCCAATTCCGCGTAAGTCAGTGCAATGGCGAGAATCACGACAGCGCCGATGATCCATGCACAGATCGCCGCCGGACCGGCAATCTTCGCGGCCTTCCAGGCGCCGAACAGCCAGCCCGAGCCGATAATCGAACCCAGCCCCGTCAGCATCAATGCAAACGGGCCGATGTTCCGTTGAATAGAACTCTTCACATCCTCTCCTGTGTCTCAAAAAGCATGGTCGGCTCGCGGTCCGGGATCGGCTCGGACAGCACCGCGCACGCAATTTTGGGGGGGCGTGTCACCCGATCGGGGCAACCCGTCCACGCGGCGCGTAGTTTAACGGTTGCACCTCAAACGTGGCGCCAAAATCGTTCGGCCCCTACAAAAAATTCGCATCGTTTGCAAGCTTTGTAAACCTCATCTCCGCAATAACCCTGAGTCCATGGAAATACGGTTGACCACGCGGTTGATAAGCCGTATAAAGGACTTCGCAGGATTTCAAGTGGCGAGTGAATTGGTTCTTTCGTAGTTCGCCCATCAACGGTACTCCGGTTGGTCCTATTACCCCCTTCCTTGATTTTCCGCACCCCATGGGCCTCGGCCCCGTTTTATCTTTTTAGGAACAAGTAACATGGCAACCGGTACCGTCAAGTGGTTCAATGACGCAAAGGGCTTCGGCTTCATCACCCCGGAAGGCGGCGGCGACGATCTGTTCGCGCACTTCTCGGAAATCCGCGTCGAAGGCTTCAAGACGCTGCAAGAAAACCAGAAGGTTGAATTCGAAGTGAAGACGGGCCCGAAGGGTCTGCAAGCTGCGAACATCCGTCCGGTCTAAGCTTGGCGCGATAATTCGTGAAAAAAAGCCCCGCTTCGGCGGGGCTTTTTGTTTTTCGGCGCCGGTCGACCGGCATCGCGGCCTTTCAGCCGCCCGCATTCAACCGAACAATCGCTGCGCGTGAATGCCGAGGCCCGTCGCGACACTCGCGAGGCGGTCGCCGAATACCGGCTGTGCATCCGGGAATGCGCCCGCGAGCGCGCCCGACAGGAACGCGAGCCCCGTCGAGCCGCCGGTGAAATACAGGGCACCGACATCGCGCGGCGCCACGCCTGCCAGCCGCACCGTCTCGCGCGCGGCGTCGACGATGCGTGCGGTGTCGTCGTGGCTCGCGTCGACGAGCCGGTCGGCATCGAATGCGATCTGCAGATCCTCTTCCACGTCGTTCAGGTCGATCATCGTCTCCCCGCCCGCCGCGACGCCGATCTTCGCTTCTTCCGCACGCGCCATCAGCGCATGCCCGAGCCGCTGCTCGACCACGCTCGTGAGCCGGTCGTACTGCTGCACGTCCCGGTACAGGTGCTTCATCAGCTTCAGCTCGCCGAGCCGCTTCGGCGTATAGACCGTGTTGATCAGGTGCCAGGTGGCGAGATCGAAATAGATCTTGTTCGGCAGCTCGCGCCCTTCGGGGTCGAGCGAGCGGTAGCCGAATGCGGGCAGGATCGCCGCCAGCTCGACACGCCGATCGTAATCGGTGCCCGCGACGTGCACGCCGTGGTGGGCCAGCACGTCGTCCTTGCGCTCGAGCCGCGCCATCCGTTCGGGCCCGACGCGCACCAGCGAGAAGTCGGACGTGCCGCCGCCGATGTCGGCGACGAGCACGAGGCGCTCCGCCTGCTGGCGCGACTCGTAGTCGAACGCGGCCGCGATCGGTTCGTACTGGAATTGCACGTCCGTGAAGCCGACCGATCGCGCGGCGGCCTCGAGCTGGTCCTGGGCGAGGCGGTCGGCGCGTGGATCGTCGTCGACGAAGAATACCGGCCGGCCGAGCACCGCACGGCCGATCGGCGCGCCCGCGCGGGCTTCGGCCTTGCGCTTCAGGTGCGTCAGGAAGCGCGCGATGATTTCGGTGTACGCGATCGCGCTGCCGTCGCCGAGATCGGTCGTCGTTTCCGCGAGCGGCGAGCCGAGGATGCTCTTCATCGAGCGCATCAGCCGGCCGTCGAAACCGTCGATATAGGAAGCCAGCGCCGCACGGCCGTATTCGACCGTCTCTTCGTCGTTGTTGAAGAAGATCGCGGTGGGCAGCGTCAGGTGGTCGCCCTCGACGGGCGCGAGGCGCATGCCGTCGCCGTCGGGCAGCGCCACGGCGGAATTGGACGTGCCGAAATCGATCGCGCAGTAAGTCATGGGAAGTTGCCGCAGCAGGGCCGGCGCGAAAACGGAAAGGACGGGCTTTTTAACATGAAGCCCGCGGGATCACAACCGGGGCCGGCCACCAGTCCCGCGCAACGGCCCCTGGCGGCGACGGCGCGCAACCTGGCGCGCCGGGGGGAGATACGGGCGGGATGCGCGACGCAGCCCGTCCGCCACGCAGGTCAGGCTGCCGCGTCGAAACCCTTCTTCCACGCGCCCGCATAGACGACCTCGCCGATCGCGTGGCGCGTGCGCGGCGCCTTCTCGCGATCGCGCAGCACCGGATCGAGCTTGTCGACGTTGCCGTAGTGACCGAGCGAGATGATCGCCGGAATCGCGACGTCGGCCGGAATCGCGAACGCATCGCGGAACGCCTTCGCGTCGAAGCCGCTCATCTGATGGGCGGCCAGGCCCAGTGCGTGCGCCTGCAGCACCAGCGACATCGCGGCGGCGCCCGCGTCGTACAGCGCGGTGGGAGCCGGTTCACCCTTCGGCGTGAGCGTATGCGCAGTCACCGCGATCAGCACGGGCGCCGGCGCATTCCAGCCCTGGTTGAACGGCACCAGCGTCGCGAACGCACGCTTGAACGCGTCTTCGTCCTGCGTGCGGTCGAATACGATGAAGCGCCACGGCTGCGCGTTGTACGCGGACGGCGCCCAGCGGGCGGCTTCGAGCACCGCGTGCAGGTCGCCGGCGCTGACGGCTTCATCCGAATACGCGCGCGGGCTCCAGCGGCCCGCGATCAGATCGTGAATCGAAACAGTGGTGGGAGCAGGTTTGACGGACATGCGGTTCCTCGCTGACATCGATGAAGGGGCGCGAACGCCTCGCGAACCGCAAGCATACCCGCTTGAGCCGATGCGCGCCCGATCCTCCCGCGCTATGCAAATCTCCGGGCGTGCATTGCCCGGCCGACCGCCGCGCGGCCGGGCGGGCCACCGGATTGCCGCGCTCAGACCGCCTGCGCGGCTGCGCGCGACGGGCCGCGGTTGATCCGCAGCACGATCAGCGCGCCGACGATGCACAGCCCGCCCGAGATCATCGACGCGATCGTGTAGGTGCCGAGGCTGGCGCGCAGCAGCCCCGCGCCGAGCGCCGCGAACGCCGCGCCGAGCTGGTGGCCGGCGACGATCCAGCCGAACACGACGGGCGCCGCGGCCTTGCCGAACACGTCGGTCGCGAGGCGCACGGTCGGCGGCACGGTCGCGATCCAGTCGAGCCCGTAGAACATCGCGAACAGCGGCAGCCCGAAGAAATCGATCCCGAACGCGTGCGGCAGGTAGATCAGCGACAGCCCGCGCAGCCCGTAGTACCAGAACAGCAGCACACGGTTGTCGTAGCGGTCGGACAGCCAACCCGACAGCGTCGTGCCGAACAGGTCGAACACACCCATCGCCGCAAGCAGCGACGCGCCCTGCACTTCCGTCATCCCGTAGTCGCTGCACATCGCGATCAGGTGCGTGCCGACGTAACCGTTGGTGCTCGCGCCGCAGATGAAGAAACTGAAGAACAGCAGCCAGAAATCGCGCGAACGGCTCGCCGTCAGCAGCGTGCGGAACGCGACCGTGAGCGGGTTCTCCTTCGCCGCGTCGGGCGCGGCCGGCGCATCGGCCGATTCGCCGTACGGGCGCAACTGGACGTCGGCCGGCCGTTCGGGCAACAGGAAGGCCACGAGCGGAATCACGATCGCGGCCGCGACCGCAACGACCAGCACGACCGGCCGCCAGCCATGGCGCTGCGCGATCGCCGCGAGCATCGGCAGGAACACGAGCTGGCCGGTGGCCGTGCTCGCGGTCAGGATCCCCATTACGAGGCCGCGCCGCGCATGGAACCAGCGCGTGACGAAGGTCGCGGACAGCGTCAGCGCGACCACGCCCGTCGAGCAGCCGACCATCAGGCCCCAGATCACCACCATCTGCCAGCTCTGCGTCATCATCGACGACAGCGCGACGCCCGCGCTCATCGTCACGAGCGCGGTGAGAATGGTCGGACGCAGCCCGAAGCGCTGCATCGCGGCGGCCGCGAACGGGCCCGTCAGTCCGTACAGCGCGATGTTCACCGAGATCGCCAGCGAAATCGCCGCGCGGCTCCAGCCGAGCTCGCGCTCGAGCGGCACCATCAGCACGCTCGGCGTCGCGCGCGTGCCGGCCGCCGCCAGCAGGATCAGGAATACCACCGCCGCCGCGAGCCATCCGTAGTGGAAGCGCCCGCCGATTCGTGTCACCGCCCAGTTCATCTTCGCGTTCTCCAGTTGGCGGCTCCGGTGCCTCCGCACCCGCTCCGCCCGCCCTGCCAGGCCACCTCCGCCGCACGCTGCATCGGCTGACCCGGGCCGACGCTTGGCATTTGTCTGTCGATCCGGTCGGCGTTGTTACCGACCAGTCACAAGTGTGTTGCGATCGTAGTGACCAATCGGTAACATGTCAAGCAATCCAATATGCAGTCGAGGGTCATCATGTCGGGCATCGAGATCGCCAAACCGCTGCCGCGCCGCACGCGCCGGCCGATCGACGGCGCCACCGCGCAGGAGCACCTGCTGCGCGCCGCCGAGGAGCTGTTTTACAAGGAAGGCGTTCGGACGGTGGGCGTCGAGGCGGTCGTGGAGCGCGCGGGCGTCAACAAGATGAGCCTGTATCGCCAGTTCTCGTCGAAGGACGAGCTGATCCTCGCGTACCTGGAGCGGATGGATGCGTGCTTCTTCGACCGCTTCAACACGAGCGTCGCGAAGCACCCGGGCCAGCCGAAAGCGCAGCTGATCCAGTATTTCGTCGATCTCGCCGAGCGCGCGACGCAGCAGGATTACCGCGGTTGCCCGTTCGTCAACGTCGCGGCCGAATTCCCGGATGCGTCGCACCCGGCGCGCGAGCGCGTCGCGCAGAACAAGGAACAGCTGATGAAGCGGCTCGTCGCGCTATGCGAAGACGCCGGCGCGCGGCAGCCGCAGGCGCTCGCCGACTCGCTCGCGCTGGTGATCGAAGGCATCTACGCGGCAAGCCAGACCTACCGGCACGGCGAAACGCCGATCGGCGTCGCGCCCGCACTCGTCACGCAGTTGATCGAGGCCGCCTGCGCGTGACGGCGCGCCCGCTACAATGCGGCCCTCGCCGCCCTTCCGCCCAACTGGTTTCACGATGACCGACACCCGCCCCGAATCGCACGACGACATCCTCACCGCCACGCGGCACTGGCTCGCGCGCGCGGTGATCGGGCTCAATCTGTGCCCGTTCGCGAAAAGCGTCTATGTGAAGGAACAGGTGCGCTACGCGATCAGCGAGGCGACGACGCTGGAAGACGCGCTCGCCGAACTCGAAACGGAGTTGCGCGCGCTCGACGCGGCGGACCCGCGGCAGGTCGACACGACGCTCGTGATCTTCCCGCATGCGTTCGCCGATTTCATCGACTACAACGATGCGCTGTTCTTTGCCGACCGGCTGGTGCGGCAACTGCGGCTCGACGGCGTGCTGCAGATCGCGAGCTTCCACCCGGACTATCGGTTCGAGGGCAGCGAGCCCGACGACATCGAGAACTACACGAACCGCGCGCCGTACCCGATCCTGCACCTGCTGCGCGAGGACAGCATCGCGCGCGCGGTCGACGCGTTCCCGGACGCGTCCGCGATCTACGAAAAGAATCAGGAAACGCTGCGGCGCCTCGGCCATGACGGCTGGCGCGAATGGATGCGCCGGCCGGGCGACGACGTCTGACACGACGTGCAACGGACGGCGTGTAACGGGCGGCGTACACCGTGCGCCGCACGCGACGCGCCCGCCCACGTGCAGGTCAGCCGGCGGCCGGCTCGACGACCTCGCCGCCCGTCGCCGCGGCCTCCGGCACGAAGAAGCGTGCGTTCAGCTCGGCCAGCCCGAACATCCCGAGGATCTCGTTCAACCGCTCGCCGGGCCGCCGGCGCGGCAGGTTCTTGTACTGCGCGATGATCAGCTCGTTCTTCATCGAATGCTCCCAGCCGACCAGCTCGGTCACGCTGACCTGGTAGCCGTGCGCTTCGAGCTGCAGGCAGCGCAGCACATTGGTGATCTGGCTGCCGAATTCGCGCGTATGCAGCGGATGCCGCCACACTTCCGTCAGCGCGTTCGCGAGCGACTTGCCCTTGTTCTTGCGCAGCACGCCCGCGACTTCCGCCTGGCAGCACGGCACCAGCACGATGTGCTGCGCGCGCTTCGCGAGCGCGAAGCGGATCGCGTCGTCGGTCGCCGTGTCGCACGCGTGCAGCGCGGTGACGACGTCGACCGTTTCAGGCAGTTTCGGCGACGTGATCGAATCGGCAACCGACAGGTTCAGGAACGACATGCCGCCGAACCCGAGCCGCGCGGCAAGCTCGGCCGAGCGCGTGACGAGCTCCTCGCGGGTCTCGATCCCGTACACGTGCGACGCGAACGCCGGCGTGCCGTGCCCCGGCTGCTGCTTGAAGAACAGGTCGTACAGGATGAAGCCGAGATACGACTTGCCCGCGCCGTGATCGACGAGCGTCACGCTGCCACGCTCGGCCTGCACGCCGGCAAGCAGCGGCTCGATGAACTGGAACAGGTGATAGACCTGCTTCAGCTTGCGGCGGCTGTCCTGGTTCAGCTTCCCGTCGCGGGTGAGGATGTGCAGTTCCTTCAGCAGCTCGACGGACTGCTCCGGGCGGATTTCGTGGGTCTTGTTCGACATCGTGATGCGGCGCCGGGCCACGGTCGGTCGACCACGGCCCGGCGGCGGGAATTCGTGAGGAATGGCGATAGTTTACCGAAAATGCGCGATCAGGCTCGCGCGCCGAGCCGCCAGAGCGACGTGACCTCGGCCTGGCGTGCCGCGTGCAGCGGATCGTCGGCGTCCATCGCCTTCGGGTGCGCGGGACGGATGTCGTCGCGGCCGAGCACCACGAGGCCGGCTTCGTCGATCCATTGCAGCAGCGTATCGCGCGGCCGCAGGCCGAGATGCTCGGCGAAATCGGACAGGATCAACCAGCCTTCGCCGCCCGGCTCGAGGTGCGCGGCGAGCCCCGCGAGGAAACCGCGCAGCATGCGGCTGTCCGGATCGTAGACCGCATATTCGATCGGCGCGCTCGGCCGGGCCGGCACCCACGGCGGGTTGCAGACCACGAGCGGCGCACGGCCGGCCGGAAACAGATCCGCCTCGACGACTTCGACGCGATCCGCATGGCCCAGCCGTTCGACGTTCTCGCGCGCACAGGCGAGCGCCCGTGCGTCCTGGTCCGTCGCGACGACACGCTCGACGCCGCGCGACGCGAGCACGGCCGCCAGCACGCCGGTGCCGGTGCCGATGTCGAACGCGAGCGACGTCGCCGGCAGCGGCGCACGCGCGACGAGTTCGACGTATTCGCCGCGCACCGGCGAGAACACGCCGTAGTGCGGGTGGATCGGCGCACCGCCGAGCGCCGGGATCGGCACCCCTTTCTTGCACCATTCGTGCGCGCCGACGAGGCCGAGCAGTTCGCGCAGCGATACGACCGACGGCGCGCCGCCGGGCCCGTACGCCTCCTCGCATGCGGCACGCACGTCGGGCGCGCGGCGCAGCGGAATCGTGTAGTCGGCCTCGAGCGGGATCAGCAGCATGCCGAGCGTGCGGGCGCGCTGCGACTGCGCGAGACGATGCAGGTTGAACGCGTCGACGCCGGCCGCGGCTTTCGCCTTCTTCGGCTTGCGCTCGACACGGCGCGCCATCGCCTGCACGAGCTGGCGCGCATTCTGGAAGTCGCCCTGCCAGACGAGCGCGGTGCCCTCGCAGGCGAGACGGTAGGCCGCGTCGGCGGTGAGGCGGTCGTCGGCGGGCACCGCACGCTTCGGCGGTTGCACGCCGGCTTCGGAGCGCCAGCGCACGGCATGATCGGCGCCGTCGGCGTCGGTCCAGTGGGTTGCCAGGGCGAAGTGGGCGTCGCGTGCTCGATGGCGGCCGCCGCGCTCGCCGCGGTGATGGGCGGCACGCCCGACCAGGTCGAGAACGCCGCCGAGATCGGCATGGAGCACAACCTCGGG
>NZ_JAAGPH010000048.1:0-50667 GCF_017104705.1 Burkholderia sp. Se-20373
AGAGATCTACTATGTTCTTCGATGAGCTTACCGATGAAGAGTGGTTTCGTCTTTCAACGCTGATCGCCGATGAACCCATCCGGCTGAACCGCCGTGGGCGTCCACGAGCCGAACCACGCGTCGTTGCTGCCGCGCTTCGGCACGGTCTCGCCGTGGGCGAGCAAGGCGACCGACATCGCGCAGCACTGCGGCCTCACGCAGGTGCGCCGCATCGAGCGCGGCGTCGAATTCACGGTCACGCTGAAGTCGGGCCTGCTCGGCGGCAAGAAGGCGCTGTCGGACGATGCGCGCGCAGCCGTGGCAGCCGCGCTGCATGACCGGATGACCGAAAGCGTGGTCGCGGCACGCGACGACGCGAAGCACCTGTTCGACGAACTGCCGGCCAAGCCGCTCGCGCGCGTCGACGTCCTGGGCGTCGGCCGCGGCGCGCTCGAACGCGCGAACGTCGAGCTGGGCCTCGCGCTCGCCGACGACGAGATCGACTACCTGGTCGACGCGTTTCGCAAGCTCGAACGCAACCCGACCGACGTGGAGCTGATGATGTTCGCGCAGGCGAACAGCGAGCACTGCCGCCACAAGATCTTCAACGCGCAGTGGACGATCGACGGCGAAGCGCAGGACATGTCGCTGTTCGCGATGATCCGCAACACCGAGAAGCTGAACCCGCAGGGCACGATCGTCGCGTATTCGGACAACTCGTCGATCATGGTCGGCGCCGAAGCCGAACGCTGGTTCCCGCGCAACACAGGCGCGGCCGGCGAGCCGGGTGAACGCTATGGCCGCCACACCGAGCTCACGCACACGCTGATGAAGGTCGAGACGCACAACCACCCGACGGCGATCTCGCCGTTCCCGGGTGCGGCGACCGGCGCGGGCGGCGAGATCCGCGACGAAGGCGCGACGGGCCGCGGTGCGCGCCCGAAGGCCGGCCTCACGGGCTTCACCGTGTCGAACCTCGATCTGCCCGACGCACGCCAGTCGTGGGAAAACGCGCGCGACGCGGCCCAGCCGGTCGGCGAGCGCAACCCGAACGATGCGCACGGCCCGTACGGCCGTCCGGACCGCATCGCGTCACCGCTGCAGATCATGATCGACGGCCCGCTCGGCGGCGCTGCGTTCAACAACGAATTCGGCCGTCCGAACCTCGGCGGCTACTTCCGCGTGTACGAGCAGAACGTCGGCGGGAAGGTGCACGGCTATCACAAGCCGATCATGATCGCGGGCGGTCTCGGCAACATCGCCGACCAACATACGCACAAGCACGACGTGCCGGCCGGCTCGCTGCTGATCCAGATCGGCGGCCCGGGCATGCGTATCGGCATGGGCGGCGGCGCCGCGAGCTCGATGGCGACCGGCGCGAACACGGCCGAACTCGACTTCGACTCGGTGCAGCGCGGCAACCCGGAAATCGAGCGTCGCGCCCAAGAAGTGATCAACGGCTGCTGGCAACTCGGCGCGGAAAACCCGATCCTGAGCATCCACGACGTCGGCGCGGGCGGCCTGTCGAACGCGTTCCCCGAGATCGTCGACGGTGCGGGCAAGGGCGCGCGCTTCGAGCTGCGCAAGGTCGCGCTCGAGGAATCGGGCCTGTCGCCGCGCGAAATCTGGTCGAACGAAGCGCAGGAGCGCTACGTGCTGGCGATCGCGCCGGCCGAGCTGCCGCGCTTCGAGGCGATCTGCGCCCGCGAGCGCTGCCCGTTCGCGGTGGTCGGTGTCGCGACCGACGAGCGCCAGTTGAAGCTCGTCGACGACGAAGCGACGGGCGCCGACGAATACCCGGTCGACATGCCGATGGAAGTGCTGCTCGGCAAGCCGCCGCGCATGCATCGCGACGTCACGCGCGTGGCGACCGAGCGTGCGCCGGTCGACGTGACGGGCATCGCGTTGTCGACGGTCGCGATCGACGTGCTGAAGCACCCGACGGTCGGCAGCAAGTCGTTCCTGATCACGATCGGCGACCGCTCGGTCGGCGGCACGTCGGTGCGCGACCAGATGGTCGGCCCGTGGCAGGTGCCGGTGGCCGACTGTGCGGTCACCGCGCTCGACTACGCGGGGTTCAAGGGCGAGGCGATGACGATGGCCGAGCGCACGCCGCTCGCGGTGATCGATGCGCCGGCATCGGGCCGCATGGCGGTCGGCGAGGCGATCACGAACATCGCGAGCGCGCCGATCGCATCGCTCGACAAGCTGAAGCTGTCGGCGAACTGGATGGCGGCATGCGGTACGGCCGGCGAGGACGCCGCGCTGTTCGATACGGTCAAGGCGATCGGCATGGAGCTGTGCCCGGCGCTCGGGATCGGCATCCCGGTCGGCAAGGATTCGCTGTCGATGAAGACGAAGTGGGACGAGCAGGGCGTCGCGAAGGAAGTGGTGTCGCCGGTGTCGCTGATCATCTCCGCGTTCGCGCCGGTCGAGGACGTGCGCCGTCACCTGACGCCGCAACTGCGCCGCATCGCCGACGCGGGCGACAGCGTGCTGATCGCGATCGATCTCGGCCGCGGCAAGAACCGGATGGGCGGCAGCATCTTCGCGCAGGTCACGCAGCAGGTCGGCGACACGACGCCGGACGTCGACGACGTGGAAGACCTGAAGCGCTTCTTCAACGCGATCCAGTCGCTCAATGCGCAAGACAAGCTGCTGGCATACCACGACCGCTCGGACGGCGGCCTGTGGGCGACGGTGTGCGAAATGGCGTTCGCGGGCCACGCGGGCGTGTCGCTGAACGTCGACATGCTGACGCTCGACCCGAATCACGAATCCGACTACGGCGACGCGAAGGACTGGGCGAAGCAGACGAGCGGCCGCCGCGAGGATCGCACGCTGCGCGCGCTGTTCTCCGAGGAACTCGGCGCCGTCGTGCAGGTGCGTGCGACCGATCGCGACGCGGTGCTTGGCGCGCTGCGCGAGTTCGGCCTGTCGGCGTGCTCGCACGTGATCGGCTCGGTCAACGATCGTGACGTGATCGAGGTGTACCGCGACGCGAAGAAGATTTTCGACGCACCGCGTGCCGAACTCCATCGCGCATGGAGCGAAGTGAGCTGGCGCATCGCGCGCCTGCGCGACAACCCCGCTTGTGCGGATGCCGAATACGACGCGCTGCTCGACGCGGCCGATCCGGGCATTTCGCCGGTGCTGAGCTTTGATCCGGCCGACGACATCGCCGCGCCGTTCATCGCGACGGGCGCACGGCCGCGCGTCGCGATCCTGCGCGAGCAGGGCGTGAACTCGCATCTGGAAACGGCCTACGCGTTCGACCGCGCGGGCTTTGATGCACACGACGTGCACATGAGCGACCTGCTCGCCGGCCGTGCCACGCTCGCCGATTTCGCGGGTGCGGTCGCATGCGGCGGCTTCTCGTACGGCGACGTGCTGGGCGCGGGCGAAGGCTGGGCGAAGACGATCCGCTTCAACGCGAACCTCGCCGACATGTTCTCGGCCTTCTTCGCGCGTCCCGACACGTTCGCGCTCGGCATCTGCAACGGTTGCCAGATGCTGTCGAGCCTCGCGTCGATGATCCCGGGCGCGGATGCGTGGCCGAAGTTCACGCGCAACAAGTCCGAGCAGTTCGAGGCGCGCTTCTCGTTCGTCGAAGTGGAGAAGTCGCCGTCGATCTTCTTCGCGGGGATGGAAGGTTCGCGGATTCCGGTCGCGGTCGCGCACGGCGAAGGCTATGCGGACTTCTCGCAGCAGGGCGACATCGATCGCGTCGCGGTCGCGATGCGTTTCGTCGATCACCGCGGCGAAGCGACCGAGCGCTATCCGTTCAACCCGAACGGCTCGCCGGCCGGCATCACGTCGGTCACGACGGCCGACGGCCGCTTCTCGGTGTTGATGCCGCACATGGAGCGCGTGCATCGCACGGTCGCAATGAGCTGGCACCCGGAAAGCTGGGGTGAAGCGAGCCCGTGGATGCGCGTGTTCCGCAACGCACGCCGCTGGATCGGCTGATCGGGATGATGTTCGACCCGAACGCGCCGGTCGAGGTCGTCACGCTGCGCGATGAGCGTGCCAGCGAGGCCGACGCGATCGGCCGCGTGATCGTCGCCGCGTTCGCGGGCGAGCCGGAAGGCGGGCAGTTCGAACGGCGGATCGTCGATACGCTGCGTGCGAACGGTGCGTTGAGCGTCTCGCTCGTCGCGGAGCGCGACGGCCGCCTGATCGGGCACGTTGCGTTCTCGCCGGTGTCGATCGGCGGCGAACCGTCCGGCAGCCAGGGCTGGTACGGGCTGGCGCCGCTCGCGGTGCTGCCCGACTGCCAGCGGCAGAGTATCGGCGCAGGGCTGGTGCGCACGGGGCTCGACGCGTTGCGCCGGCTTGGGGCGCGCGGCTGCGTGCTGCTCGGCGAACCCGCGTACTACACGCGTTTCGGCTTTGCGCGATCCGGCGACATCGTGTTCCCGGGCGTGCCGCCCGAGTATTTCCTTGCACTGCCGCTCGACGACTCGGCGCCGCGGCCGTCGGGTGACGTTCGCTATCACGACGTGTTCTATCCCGCGTAGCCTGCCGCGCTTGCGGTGCGCGCGAATCCGGCACGGGAAAGGCTGCCCTTCGGAGCGGCCTTTTTCTTTAGCCGGGCTGCAAGCGCATCGTGACTCGTCCGGAGGCAGTGTGCGCGGGCAATAAAAAAGCCGCTCCGAAGAGCGGCTTTCGATGCGCGTGCGGCGTGCGCCGGCGTTACTTGACCGTCGCCTGCTGGCGCAGACCTTCCTCGAACGCCTGCAGCTTCTGCTGCACGAGCTGCTGCGCGATCTGCTGCTTCACCTGCTCGAGCGGCGGCGGGGCGATGTCGCGGATGTCGTCGACGCGGATGATGTGCCAGCCGAACTGCGTCTTCACCGGCGTGTCGGTCATCTGGCCTTTCTGCAGCTTCTGCGCGGCCGCCGCGAATTCCGGCACGTACGCCTTCGGGTCGGACCAGTCGAGATCGCCGCCGTTCTTGCCCGAACCCGGATCCTTCGAGAACTGCTTCGCGAGATCCTCGAACTTTGCGCCGGCCTTGATCTTCGCGATCAGGTCCTTCGCCTGCTGCTCGTCACTGACGAGGATGTGGTGCAGGTGGTATTCGCGATTGCCGCCGGCGCCCTTGACGAGGTCGTCGTAGCGCGCCTTCACTTCGGCGTCGGTCGGCTGGTTCTTCTTCAGGAAGCTCTCGATCATCGAACGCAGCACGACGGTCTGCTGCGCGACGGCGACCTGCGCCTTCACGTCCGGACGGTTCGGGATGCCTTCACGGATCGCTTCCTGCATCAGGATTTCGCGGTTCACGAGTTCCTGGCGGACGGCCTGCTGCAGTTGCGGGCTGTCGGTCTGGCCTTGCTGGACGAGCTGAGCAACCATCGCGTCGGCGCGCGACTTCGGAATCGGCGTGCCGTTGACGACGGCGATGTTCTGGGCAAATGCCGGTGCCGCTGCAAAAGCAGCCGCCGCGACCCACAGGCGGGGGGATTTCAGGATCATCGGGAATTCCTAATGAGACTAGATTGAAGATTCGTTGAATTCTTCGGGCGTGTAAGCCACGATCGCGAGCGCGTGAATGCCGCGCTGCATCGCATCAGCGAGCGCATCATACACCAGCCGGTGCCGCGCGACGCGCGGCTTGCCCGTGAAGGCGGCCGACACGATCGTGACCGTGAAATGGCCGCCGGCGGATGCGCCGGCGTGGCCCGCGTGCTGTGCGCTGTCGTCGCGCACGGTGAGCGACAGCGGGGCCAGCGCCGCTGTGAGGCGCGCTTCGATCAGCGCGATGCGTTCGTCGGGCGACGCGTGGAGAAAGGCGTCCGTCATGTCACTCGTCCTTCAGGTATTTCGTGAGCCACAGGCTCTGCAGGATGATGAATACGACCATCGCGCCCGTCGTGCCGAACAGCTTGAAGTTCACCCATTGCGATTCGGTGAAGTTGTGCACCACGTACAGGTTCGCGACACCGAGCACCGCGAAGAACAGCGCCCAGGCGACGTTCAGCTTGTCCCACACGGGGTGCGGCAGCGTGAGCTGCTTGCCCATCATCTTCTCGATCAGGTTGTTGCCGAACGCATAGCGCGCGGCGAGCAGCCCGATCGCAAACAGCCAGTACAGCACAGTCGGTTTCCATTGAATGAATTTCTCGTCATGCAGGACGAGGGTGGCGCCACCGAAAACGACGATCACGCCGAGGCTGACCCACAGCATCGTGTCGACCTTCCGGTGCCGGAAGGCAACCCAGGCGACCTGGGCAAGCGTCGCGACGATCGCGACGGCGGTGGCGGTAAAGATGCCCCAGACCTTGAAGGCGGCAAAAAACAGGATGATCGGAAACAGATCGAACAGGAATTTCATGGCGCTCGCAGCTGCGTGAAAGGCCGCTTGCGCGGCCTTTCACCGTTGTAGGGACCCGCCAGGCACCGCCGGAGCGGATCGGGGCGGTGGCGCGAGGGGCGCCCCCGCGGATCCGCCCGGCGCCGCTCATTCGCTTTCGGGTCGGGACTCGAAGTTTAACGCAGCCGAATTGATGCAGTACCGCAAACCGGTCTTGTCGCGCGGGCCGTCCTCGAAGACGTGGCCCAGATGCGCGCCGCAGTGGTTGCAGCGCACCTCGACGCGCACCATCCCGTGCGAGTAGTCGACCTTTTCGTCGATCACCTCGCCGTTGAGCGGCTTGAAGTAGCTGGGCCAGCCGCAGCCCGAGTGGAACTTGGCGCCGGATTCGAACAGCGGTGTGCTGCAGACGACGCATTTGTAGATGCCGTCGTCTTCGGTGTCGGTGTATTCGCCGGTGAACGCACGCTCGGTCGCCGCATGCTGCGTGACTTCGTACTGCATCGGCGTGAGCCGGCGGCGCAGCTCGGCGTCGTCCTTCTCGTACGGGAAGGTCTTGTCGTCGGAATCGTGGGACATGTGGGGTTCTCCTGATCGGTCGGTCGAGTCGCGCGGGTCGGGGCTCAGGACGAGCAGCTCACTTCGAGCGACCCGGCCCAGTCGGGTGGCAGCGCCGCGTACGCTTCATGCTCCGGTTGTTCGTCGAACGGCCGGCGCAGGATCTGCGCGAGACGCTCGACTTCCGAAAAATCCTTTTCCTTCGCGCGCCGGATCGCGACTTCGGCCAGATGGTTGCGCAACACGTATTTCGGGTTCACGCGGTTCATCGCGGCGGCACGTGCCGCGTCGTCGCGTGTTTCCTCGGACAGCCGCGCGCGGTAGAGGTTCGCCCACGCATCGAACGCGTCGCGGTCGATGAACAGGTCGCGCACGGGCGCGTCGCGGCTTGCGTCGTGCTTCGAGATCTGCGCGAGCCGGCGGAACGTCAGCGTGAAATCCGCGTGGCTCGCATGCATCGTCTCGAGCAGCTTGTTGGCAAGCTCGGCATCGTTCTCGCGTTCGAGCGCCAGGCCGAGCTTCGCGCGCATTGCACGTTCAAGCGCGGGGCCGAAGCGTTCCGGAAATTTCGCGAGCACGGCCTGCGCGTCCTCCACCGCACGTTCGGCGCGCGCATCGTCGTCGGCGATGCCGTGCTGCAGGCCGATCAGCGGCAGCAGCGCCTGCGCGAGGCAATAGCAGTTCCAGTGCGCGATGCGCGGCTGCATCCGGTATGCGTAGCGGCCGCTCGTATCCGAGTGGTTGCAGATGTGGTTCGCGTCGAACGCATCGACGAAGCCGAACGGGCCGTAGTCGATCGTCACGCCGAGGATCGACATGTTGTCGGTGTTCATCACGCCGTGGCAGAAGCCGACGGCCTGCCACTGCGCGACGAGGTCGGCCGTGCGCAGCGTCGCGGCCTCGAGCAGCGCGAGGTACGGATCGTCGGCGCGGCGGCAATCCGGATAGAAGCGGTCGATCACGTGATCGGCGAGCTGGTGCAGCAGGTCGGGCCGATCGTTCGAGAAGAAGTGCTCGAAGTGGCCGAAGCGCACGAAGCTCTCCGACACGCGCGTGACGACGGCCGATGTCTCGATCTCCTCGCGCACCACCGGTTGGTCGGAACCGACCACCGTCAGCGCGCGCGTGGTCGGGATGCCGAGGTGATGCATCGCTTCCGAGCACAGGAATTCGCGGATCGACGAGCGCAGCACCGCGCGGCCGTCACCCATGCGCGAGTAAGGCGTGCGTCCGCTGCCTTTCAGCTGCAGCTCGTAGCGGCGGCCGTCCGTGCCGGTGCGCTCGCCGATCGTCAGCGCGCGGCCGTCGCCGAGCTGGCCGGCCCACACGCCGAACTGGTGGCCGGAATACACCGCTGCGTACGGCATCGCGTGCGCGGGCCAGTCGCGCGTCGGGTTGCCGGCGAACAACTCGGCGAAGCCGGGCTGCGCGGCGATCGACGGCGGCAGGTCGAGCAGTTGCGCGACTTCGTCGGAAAAGCCGACGACGTACGGTGCGGCGAGCGGCGCGGCCGGCAGCCGCGTATGAAACGCGTCGCCGAGCGTGACGAATGCGCCGACGGCGGGCTCACCGAGCGTGGCGGCGAGATCGGGGAGGGTGTCAGCCGGATCGGCTGCGCTTCGGGAAAACGACATGTTGAGCGCCTCTGGGTAAGCCGATATTGTAAGGCGGCGCCGCGCCGCCCGCATGGTGGCCCGCGCACCGTGCGCCACGCCCGTCCGGGGCCGCTGACGGGCGCGCCGCAGAGGCACCGATTCGCATCCTCACGGAGAACAAGACGATGGGTAAGCCGTTGCTGGGCCAGATGATGGACATGCCGTTGCTGGTGTCCTCGCTGATTTCGCATGCCGCGCGGCACGCCGGCGACACGGAGATCGTGTCGAAGCGCGTGGAAGGCGATCTGCATCGCTACACGTACCGCGATTGCGAACGCCGCGCGAAGCAGCTGGCGCAGGCGCTTACGCGGCTCGGCGTCGAAACCGGCGATCGCGTCGGCACGCTGGCGTGGAATGGCTACCGGCATCTGGAAGCCTATTACGGGATCGGCGGCATGGGTGCCGTGTGCCACACGATCAACCCGCGCCTGTTTCCCGAGCAGATCGCGTACATCGTCAATCACGCGGAAGACCGCTACGTCTTCTTCGACATCAATTTCGCGCCGCTCGTCGAGGCCATCGCGCCGCAATGCCCGCACGTGAAGGGCTGGGTCGCGATGACGGACGCCGCACACCTGCCGTCCAGCACGCCGCCGTTCCTCTGCTACGAAACGCTCATCGAAGCGGAGGACGGCCGCTACGACTGGCCGCGCCTCGACGAGCAGCAGGCGTCGGGGCTCTGCTACACGTCGGGCACGACCGGCAACCCGAAGGGCGTGCTGTATTCGCACCGCTCGACCGTGCTGCACGCATACGGCGCCGCGCTACCCGACGCGATGAACCTGTCCGCGATGGACGCCGTGCTGCCCGTCGTGCCGATGTTTCACGTCAACGCATGGGGGCTGCCGTACGCGGTGCCGCTCACGGGCGGCAAGCTGGTGCTGCCCGGCAAGGATCTCGACGGGAAATCGCTGTACGAGCTGATGGAGGCCGAGCGCGTGACGTTTTCCGCGGGCGTGCCGACCGTGTGGCTCGGCCTGCTCAACTACATGCGCGAGGCCGGCGTGCGCTTCTCGACGCTGAACCGCACGGTGATCGGCGGCTCCGCGTGCCCGCCCGCGATGCTGCGCACCTTCGAGGACGAATACGGCGTGCGCGTGATTCACGCATGGGGGATGACCGAGCTGTCGCCGCTCGGCACGCTCGCGAAGCTCAACTGGGCGCAGTCGCAGCGGCCGCTCGACGCGCAGCGCAAGCTGCTCGAGAAGCAGGGGCGCGTGATCTGCGGCGTCGACATGCGCATCGTCGGCGAGGACGGTCACGAACTGCCGTGGGACGGCGTCGCGTTCGGCGAACTGCAGGTGCGCGGCCCGTGGGTGATCGATCACTACTTTCGCGGCGAGTCGTCGCCGCTGTCGGACGGCTGGTTTCCGACCGGCGACGTCGCGACGATCGATCCCGACGGCTTCCTGCAGATCACCGATCGCAGCAAGGACGTGATCAAGTCGGGCGGCGAGTGGATCAGCTCGATCGACATCGAAAACGTCGCGATCGCGCACCCGGGCGTGGCCGAGGCAGCCTGCATCGCCTGTGCGCACCCGAAATGGACCGAGCGCCCGCTGCTCGTCGTGGTGCCGCGCGAAGGGGCGAACCTGAGCCGCGACGCGCTGCTCGCGTTCTACGAAGGCAAGGTCGCGAAATGGTGGATTCCCGACGACGTCGTGTTCGTCGAATCGCTGCCGCACACCGCGACCGGCAAGCTGCAGAAGCTGAAGCTGCGCGAGACGTTCCGCGACTACGTGTTGCCGACGGCGGTCTGCGAGCCGTAACGCCGGCCCGGGCCGGAAGCGGCTCGTGACGCGATCGCCCGATCCGTCCCCGGATCGGGCGATCGGCATCGGGAACAAAATTCAAATTGAACGACCGTGCTTTTTCGTTGTATGCTGCCTCCGTTCATCAGGACATGCGGCTGTTCGACCGCGCACAATGAAGCGCAGCCACCCCGGCGCGCGATGCATGGAGGCAGGCAGATGGCAGTGGATTACTCGACTCGCGACGGCGTGGCCGTCCTTACGCTCAACAATCCGCCCGTCAACGGGCTCGGCCTGTCGACCCGTCAGGGCGTCATGGACGCGCTCGATCGCGCCGCGCAGGACCCGTCGGTGACAGCCATCGTGCTGACCGGCGCGGGACGCGCATTCTCGGGCGGCGCCGACATCACCGAATTCAATACGCCGAAGGCGTTGCAGGAGCCGACGCTGCACACCGTGATCCGCGCGGTGGAGGCGAGCGCGAAGCCCGTCGTCGCGGCGCTGCACAGCGTCGTGATGGGCGGCGGCCTCGAGCTCGCGCTCGGCGCGCACTATCGTGTCGCGGCACCGGGCGCGCAGGTCGCGCTGCCCGAAGTGAAGCTCGGCCTGCTGCCGGGCGCGGGCGGCACGCAGCGTTTGCCGCGTGCGGTGGGGCTCGAAACCGCGCTGAACATGATCGTGTCGGGCGCACCCGTGCCGTCGGAGCAACTGGCGAAGAGCGGGCTGTTCGACGAAATGGCCGACGGCGACTTGCTCGACGCGGCCGTCGCGTTCGCCCGCAAGGTCGGCGTGCAGAAGGGGCCGCATCCGCGCGTGCGCGATCGCAAGATCGTCCATGAGAACGCCGCCGGCTTCATCCAGTTCGCGCGCAATTCCGCGAAGGCCGCCGCACCGAATTTCCCCGCACCGCACAAGTGCATCGACGCGATCGAGGCCGGCGTGCTGCACGGCTTCGACAAGGGCAGCGTGGCCGAGCGCGAGGGGTTCGTCGCGCTGATGATGACGCCGGAAAGCCGCGCGCTGCGGCACGCGTTCTTCGGCGAGCGTGCCGCGAGCAAGATTCCCGACGTGCCGGCCGATACGCCGCTGCGCGAGATCCGCCGCGTCGGCGTGATCGGCGCCGGCACGATGGGCGGCGGGATCGCGATGAACTTCATCAACGCCGGGCTGCCCGTCACGCTGCTCGAGACGAAACAGGACGCGCTCGAGCGCGGCGTCGCGACGATCCGCAAGAACTACGACGCGCAGGTGAAGAAGGGCAAGCTCTCGCAGGAGAAGCTCGACGCGCGCATGGCGCTGATCACGCCGACGCTGTCCTATGACGACCTGAAGGACGCCGACCTGATCGTCGAGGCCGTGTTCGAGGAACTCGGCGTGAAGGAGCAGGTGTTCAAGAAGCTCGACGAAGTCGCGAAGACGGGCGCGATCCTCGCGTCGAACACGTCGACGCTCGACGTCGACAAGATCGCGGCGTTCACGAAGCGTCCGCAGGACGTCGTCGGCATGCACTTCTTCAGCCCGGCGAACGTGATGAAGCTGCTCGAGGTCGTGCGCGGCGCGCAGACCGCGAAGGACGTGCTCGCCACCGTGATGGCCGTCGCGAAGAAGATCCGCAAGACGGCGGTCGTGTCGGGCGTGTGCGACGGCTTCATCGGCAACCGGATGATCGAGCAGTACATCCGCCAGGCGCTCTTCATGCTCGAGGAAGGCGCGCTGCCCGCGCAGGTCGATCGTGCGATCGAGAAATTCGGATTCGCGATGGGCCCGTTCCGGATGAGCGACCTCGCCGGCAACGACATCGGCTGGGCGATCCGCAAGCGCCGCTACGTCGAGCAGCCCGATCTCCAGTACTCGAAGATCGCCGACCGCCTGTGCGAGCAGGGCCGCTTCGGCCAGAAGACGGGCGCCGGCTGGTACGACTACGTGCCGGGCGATCGCAAGGCGAAGCCGTCGTCGCTCGTCGACGAGATGGTTGTCGCGTATTCGAAGGAGCGCGGTGTCGAGCGTCGCAAGATCGGCGATGACGAGATCGTCGAACGGCTCGTGTTCGCGCTCGTCAATGAAGGCGCGAAGATCCTCGAGGAGAAGATCGCGTCGAAGGCGTCCGACATCGACATGGTCTACCTGACCGGCTATGGCTTCCCGCTGTGGCGCGGCGGCCCGATGCTGTACGCGGACGTGGTCGGCCTCTACAACGTCGAGCGCGCGATTCGCCGCTATGCGGCCGCCCCGAACGGCGACGCATGGCAGCTTGCGCCGTCGATCGCGGAACTCGCGAAGGCCGGCCGCGGGTTCAACGGCTGACGCGCCGGATCGCGGCGTCACGCACACCCGGAGAAATGCAATGAAACGCACCGACGACGTCCTGCTCGTGATCGACGTGCAATACGACTTCATGCCGGGCGGCGCGCTCGCGGTGCCGGACGGCGACGCGGTCGTGCCGGTGATCAACGGGCTCGCGCAACGCTTCGACCAGGTCGTGCTGACGCAGGACTGGCACCCGCGCGAGCACGTGTCGTTCGCGGCGAATCACCCGGGCCGCGAACCGTTCTCCACGCTCGCGCTGCCGTACGGCGAGCAGGTGCTGTGGCCCGTGCACTGCGTGCAGGACACCGACGGCGCGGCATTGCATCGCGATCTCGACATCCCGCATGCGCGGCTCGTGATCCGCAAGGGCGGCGACGCGCAGGTCGACAGCTATTCCGCGTTCGTCGAAGCCGACCGCACGACGCGCACCGGGCTCGCGGGCTATCTGCGCGAGCTCGGCGCGAAGCGCGTGTGGTGCTGCGGGCTCGCGACCGACTATTGCGTCGCGTGGTCGGCGCTCGATGCGCGCGCGGCCGGTTTCGAAGCCGCGGTGATCAACGATGCGTGCCGCGCGATCGACCTGAACGGGTCGCTCGCCCACGCATGGCAGCAGATGCAGGCAGCGGGCGTCGCGCATGTGACGTCCGCGGGCGCACGCCCGGCGGCGTAGCGCCTTCCCTATCCCAGGACATGAAGCAGGACCGAAGGAGACTCGCATGACCGAAGCCGTAATCGTATCGACCGCCCGCACGCCGCTGGCGAAATCCTGGCGCGGTGCGTTCAACATGACGCACGGCGCGACGCTCGGCGGCCACGCGGTCGCGGCCGCTGTTGAACGCGCGAAGCTCGACCCCGCACGCGTCGAGGACGTGATCATGGGGTGCGCGAACCCCGAAGGCGCGACCGGCGCGAACATCGCGCGGCAGATCGCACTGCGCGCGGGGCTGCCCGTGACGGTGCCGGGGATGACGGTGAACCGTTTCTGCTCGTCCGGGCTGCAGACCATCGCGCTGGCCGCGCAGCGGATCATCGCGGGCGAAGGCGAAGTGTATGTCGCGGGCGGCGTCGAATCGATCTCGTGCGTGCAGAACGAGATGAACCACCACATGATCCAGGAAGGCTGGCTCGCCCAGCACAAGCCCGAGATCTACTGGAACATGCTGCAGACGGCCGAGAACGTCGCGAAGCGCTACGGCATCTCGAAGGAGCGGCAGGACGAGTACGGCGTGCAGTCGCAACTGCGCGCCGCGGCCGCGCAGGAAGCCGGGCGTTTCCGTGACGAGATCGTGCCGATCACCGTGCTCGCGGGCGTGGCCGACAAGGCGTCGGGCCGTCTGTTCACGAAGGAAGTGACGGTCTCGGCCGACGAAGGGATTCGCCCCGACACGACGCTCGAAGGCGTATCGAAGATCCGGTCGGCCGTGCCGGGTGGCGTGATCACCGCGGGCAACGCGAGCCAGTTCTCGGACGGCGCGTCGGCCTGCGTCGTGATGAGCGCCGACGCCGCGCAGCGCGAAGGGCTGCAGCCGCTCGGCGTGTTCCGCGGGTTCGCGGTGGCCGGTTGCGAGCCGGACGAGATGGGCATCGGCCCCGTGTTCGCGGTGCCCAAGCTGCTGAAGCAGGCAGGGCTGAAGGTCGACGATATCGGCCTGTGGGAACTGAACGAAGCGTTCGCGGTGCAGGTGCTGTACTGCCGCGACACGCTCGGGATTCCTGAGGATCGTCTGAACGTGAACGGCGGCGCGATCGCGGTCGGCCATCCGTACGGCGTATCGGGCGCACGCCTGACCGGCCATGCGCTGATCGAAGGCAAGCGGCGCGGCGTGAAGTACGCGGTCGTCACGATGTGCATCGGCGGCGGGCAGGGCGCGGCCGGCCTGTTCGAAATCCTCTGATCTTTGGCACGGAGCGGCCGCGGTTTCGCTTCGGCGAGACAGGCGGCCGCGACGCGAATCGGCGCGACTGATCCGCCATTCGAAACAATCGGGAAGCAAAAGGCATGCGCCCGGCAATGCCGTTTCCCCTTACTTGTCAAACCAATTGCCCCACCTATACTTGCTCTGACATTTGCCTTTCGGCACGATGGGCTGGATCGTGCGTCGTGCGATCCGTGCCGCGAAGGTTCGAACCAACGCAGCAGACCGACCGGGGACCGAATGAGTACGACCTATGCAGCCGGGGAACCGCCGCGCGTCGTCAGCGCGGCCGCAAGGCTCTACGCGAAATGCCTGCTGGTCGGATTCGCGTTGCTGCCCGCCTATCTGATCGCCTATCTGTGGTTCTTCAGCGATCCGCACGTCGTGTTCGAGAACCACGCGTTCCATGAAATCGCGATCGCCGCCGCGACGCTCGAAGGCGCGTTCGTCACCTACGTGACGTGGGTCTGCTACCGGTCATCCGGCGAGCCGCTGTTGCGCTGGCTGACACTTGGCTTTCTCGGCTTCGCGATGATCTATGCGCTGCACGGCGGGTTCACCGGGATGGCGCATCACAACATCTGGCTGTTCCTGCTGTACGGGCCCGCGTCGCGGCTCGTGATGTCGATCCTGCTGCTCACGGGCCTGCTGTCGTATTCGCGTCCGCCCGATCGCCTCGAGAAGCGCACGAGCGTGCGCACGTGGCTGCCGTGGATCGTATTCTTCGTGATCGTCAACGTGGTCGTGGCGTACATTGCGTATTCGCCGGTCGCCGGCGCGCCGGGCACACGGCTGTCGATGGAGGGCGGCGCGCTCCTGTTCTCGCTGCTGAACGTCGCCGTGCTGCTCGCGCGGCGGATCCGCTCGCCGCTGATGGTGATCTACGGCGTGTCGATCATGGCGTTCGCGCTGTCGTCGCTCGCGTTCATTCTCGGCAAGCCGTGGAATCACATGTGGTGGCTCGCGCATGCGATCTTTGCCGGCGGCTTCTTCCTGCTCAGCTACGGTGTCGTGCAGGCGCTGCAGACGACGCGCTCGTTCTCGGCGATCTACAGCCAGGAAGACCTGATGAGCCGGCTGTCGGAATCGATGGCGCGCACCGAGAGCGCGCTGCAGGAACTGCGGCGCACGAACCAGAAGCTCGAATACATGGCCGCGACCGATCCGATGACGGGCGCGTCGAACCGGCGGCAGTTCATCGCGCAGGTCGAGCGCGAGATGGTGCGGGCCGAGCGCGATGGCACACCGTTCTGCCTGCTCGCGCTCGATCTCGACAATTTCAAGAACATCAACGATGCGTACGGGCATCAGATCGGCGACGAGGTGCTGCGCGGCGTTGTGCGCCAGTGCCTCGATGCGATCCGGCCCGCGGGCGGCCTGGCGCGGGTCGGCGGCGAGGAGTTCATGGCGCTGCTGCCGGACATGCCGCTCGAAGGCGCGCGGATGACGGCCGAGCGCGTGCGCTCGTCGATCGCGAGTTCGCCGTTCGGGCTCGATTTCAAGCACGTGCAGGTGACGGTCAGTGTCGGCGTTGCGCAATACGGGGCCGACGGCAGCACGGTCGATGCGTTGCTGCGCGTGGTCGACGAACGGTTGTACCAGGCGAAGCGGGAAGGGCGGAACCGGGTCGTGGCGCGGTGACGCGGGTTGGCGCGGCACGCGGGCACCGGTGAACGGACACGGAACATTCGGCCACCCGGGCGTACAACGGCGGTGTCCAGCGCCTCGATCTTCGACGAAGCCCCGGAGGCGGTCACGCCCCCGGGGCTTTTGCATGTCCGGTCAGCACGCGACCGGCGACGCGCTACCGCGCTGCCAGCGCCGCCGCGCGCTGCTTCGGCTGCGCATCCTGCATCCGCTGCGACGCCTGCCACCAGTACTTGCCCGCGCGCTGCTGCGGATCGCGGATCGCGAGATACGTCGTACTCCAGAGCTGTGCCGCGTTCGCTTCGGTGGCGTCCGCGCTGCGCGTGCCGAATGCATCGGTCTGGTACTGGCCGTTCACGTACGACCACGTCCACATCTCCGACGTGCGCGTGTCGCGCCCCTTCGAGATCACCTGCCAGATCGTCTGCCGTGCCTGCGTGAGCAGCGTGCGTGTCGCGGCCGACAGGTCCTGGCGCGCGAGCTGGCGATCGAGCCCGGCCACCCACATCGCCTGCTGCCATGACCAGATCACCGTGCCGTGATAGGCGGAACTGGTGAACTTCGGCCACAGCGCCTGGCTTGCATACGCGGGATTCGCGATCAGCATCCCGGCATCGGTCACGAGCCCGGTCGGGAACGGCCGCGTGACATCGGTGACGATCCGCTGAAGCTCGTCGTCCGGCGGCGTGCCGAACAGCAGCGCGAAGCCGCCGTCCGAATTCATCACCGGAATCGGGTTGCCCTGCTGATCGAGCGACAGCGCGTAGAACGCCAGCGGCGTGCCCGGTGCGGCGCCGGCCGGCACACCCGCGGACGGCGCATAGGCCGATACGTCGGTGGCTGCCTGTGCGGCCGGCACGCTGACCTGGAACAGCGGCGGCGCCTGCGTTTCCCACGTGGCCGCCTGGTTCGCCGTGTTGGCGAGCGTCGCGCGCTGCCCGGCATCCAGATACGGATCGAGCAGGCCGTGTGTGAGGAACGCGTTCGCGGCACGCAACGCGGCCGGCACGAGCACCGCGTTGACGTCATACGGATAGACGCCGCCGCCGAGCCCGTCGGTGCTGTCGCGCCAGTTGCCGGCGATTTCGCCGGGCCGCAGGTGGATCAGGTTCGCGACCGTCGGCTGCTGCGCGAACGGCTGCGCGGTCGTCGCGACGTGCAGCAGGTTGACGACCAGGCGGCTGCCCAGGGTCTGCCCGTCGCTGCCGCGCTGCGCGAGATAGGCGGCCGCGTGCGCCTGGCCGCGCGTATCGTCGATCAGCCACGCGGCCGCGATCGGCGCGAGCAGGTAGTCGCTGTCGATCATCTTGTAGTCATAGGTCGGCGTCGAATCGTTCGGCCGCCCGTTCTTCTGGTTGTCGACGAGGGCGAATTCGCCGATCCCTTCCTCGTGCGCGACCTTGCCGTCGGTCGATAGCCGGCTCAGCACCGACGACAGGCCGGCCTCGATCGCCGCGGGTTCGAGCACGGGCATCAGCATGCGTACCGAGATCAGCGTGTCGCGGCCGAAGTAGGTGTCGTACTGCCACGAGCCGGCCAGCAGCTTGTCGTGGAAGCTCAGGAATTCGAGCACGTTCTGGCTCACCGGGTCGGGGTTCACCGAGGGCGCGAGCAGGTCGGCGTGCGTGATCGGCGACAACGGCGTCTCGCCCGACAGCGCATCGACATGCAGCCGCAGTGTGTGCGAGCCCGCCGGTGCGCTCAGGACGAGCTTGCCGCCCGCTGCCGGCGTGATGCTGCCGCCGTCGCGCAGCGTAATGCGCAGTGAATAGCCGGGCGCGCCGTCGATCCGGTCGCGTTGCCATTGCGCGGCGCTGCCCTGAACCGTCGGCGCGGTGAGGATCTGCTGCGGAATCGTGGCACCGCCGTTGAAGTCGCGCAGGAAGCGCACGTTGCTGAGCACGCCCTGCCGGATCGTCAGCGTGTTGGTGTCCACCGACACATCGGCGCCGATGCCGTACAGCGGACGGCCGTGCGTGTCGGGTGCCGATAGCGCGGACGGCGGCGTGTCGAGGCTCCAGTTCACCGGCTGCGCGGTGTCGTCGAACCACAGCCCGGTGCCGCTGTTGCCGGCGGGGAAGACCACGAGCAGACGCGGCTTCGTCGACGAGCGCACGAGCAGGTGTGCGGCGACGTTGTCCTGCCGGTAGAACGCGTTGATCAGCCCGCCGGTGTCCATGCGGAACGACAGTGCGGCGTTGTTCGACGGCGGGGTGCTCGATTTGACGTCGTCGTCATTGCAGGCCGCGAGCAGGCCGGCGCAGATGAATCCGAGACACAGCGACTTCGCAAGGCGATGCATGTTGATGTCCCTCCTGCTGACTGGCGATTTTTATGGGAATTATCGAATGAGCGGGTGCTCGATCTGCTTCGTCCGGTATTGCGGAATTCCTGGGAAATTCGGAATTAATCCGGGCGTGATTCTGGGGTGAATTGAATGGTAATTAACCGGTTGATGGTTAATGCCGGAATTGAAAGCAAAAGGATGCGCTGCCCCGGCCAGGCATGAAACACTTCTCTGTTGGCGTTCCGGTGCCGTGCCGACATGGGGCGTGCACGAAATGAAAAACGAAACGTAAGCTGTCGTAGGGGATTCTAAAGTTCGGATAAAGTCGAAGTCAATAATAATTTGATGGTTTTCGAATAATGTTATGGAGTGGGGTCGCAATTATTGCTTGTCAGGTCGGTAAAATGTGCGGTTTTACGGGGAAATGGAGATGTGCTGATTATCGAGTTTGGTGAAAATCGATTGGCGATCGATGTCGATGTTGGTGATTGATTCCGCACCGGGATTGAATCGTGGCGGTTTGCCTGTCACCGTGTCTTGGGCGGTGCAAACGGCATGCGATGGATGCGGCCATACGGAGCGGTGAGCAACCGGCGTTCCTGCTACCGGACCGGTGGGTGATCCCGAGAACCGGACGCCATGCGATCGCGTCAATGGCGCCGGCAAGTTTGGTAGGCTTGGGAACCGCTTCCGTTTACCGAATTGCCGCAGTCGGTCATTGATGCGATTCGATATTCGTCGTTTGCGGGGCTGACGATCTTGCGACAGAGCGACTTTTCATCGATGGCCGATGGGAGTTGACGTCGCCTTCACTCCGGAGAATACGCCGTGCTGCACGTGTCCGACGATTCAGTGGTCGTATTGGTTGATTTTCAGACGCGGCTGATGCCGGTGATTCACGAAGGGTCATCCGTCGTCACGCAGGCTGTCCGACTTGCCCGTATTGCACAGATACTCGGGGTGCCGGTGATGGGTACCGAGCAGAGCCCGGTCCAGCTGGGCCGGAACGTACCGGAGATCAAGGAGCTGTGCTCCAGCACCGTCGTCAAGGATCATTTCGATGCGTGCGCGGAGGGCCTGGTCGAGGCTTTGCCGGACGGGCGCGACAGCGTCATCGTCGCCGGTTGCGAGGCGCACGTGTGCGTATTGCAAACGGCGTTCGGGCTGTTGCGCAGCGGCCGCAAAGTCACGGTGGTCAGCGATGCCGTGGGGTCGCGCAGGACCATCGACCGGGACGCGGGGATCGCCCGGCTCGGGGCGGCGGGGGTGCAAATCGCGACGGTCGAGATGATCGGGTTCGAATGGCTGGGCTCCAGCCGGCATCCGCGTTTTCGCGATGTGCTGCGCCTGATCAAGTGAGTCGCGGCGCTCGCGGAGAAGACTCGGGCGCGAGCGCTTGGTCGCGCCCCTCCGACCGCGCGACGACCGTTCTCGTCGAACTGTCGTGCCGGCTCGAAACCTCGCCGTCGTTGGGGGCGAGGTTTCCCGACCGCCGACGGCGTTCAGGCCGCTGCCGCCTGATGAGTCGAGTCGTGCTGCTCGCCACCCAGGATATCGATGAGGCTGGCCAACATCCGCTCCAATTCACCGGTCATCAGCGTGACATCCGAGTCGAAGCGTTCAGCGTCGTTCTGCGCGGTCGGATCCGCCGCTTCCTTGATCACGTCGAGCGGCGTCACGCGCTTGATCGTCAGCGACGGCGTCAGTACGAAGGAGATCCGGTTGTCCCAGGTCATCGCCAGGCGCATACATTGTTTGCCGGCCTCGATGTGCCGGCGCATGTCGTTCGCTTCCAGCGCGTGGCCGACATATCGCACCGTGGCGCCGCCTTCGCCGCTCGAGCGCAATTCGGCGTCCTGGTCCACGGTGAATCCGCCCGGCGCCTCGCCGGACAACAGCCAATCCGTCATCGCGGCGACCGGCGAACGCACTACCTGAACACCGGCGAGCGGCAACTGATCGATCGATTTGACGAGCAGGCCGCGGACGTCGTCGGCAACAGCCTGTGAAGCCGCATCGATGACGAGCCAGCCGTTCACCGTATCGATCCACACGCGGGTATCGCGCTGAATGGTGAACGCGCGCGGGAGCAGTTCGTCGGTTACCTGCTCCTTGAGTTCGCGCAGCTGTTTTCGCCCGACCTTGAAGCCCTGTTGCTCCTCGATTTCAAGCGCGCGGGCCTTGGTCACCTGAGTGACGACCGACGCCGGGAGCAGCTTCTTCTCGGCACGAAACGTCAGCAACATCTGCCGGTTGATCGAATACACGAGTGCGCCGTCGTCACGCGGCGACGCCCATCCATGGCTCTGCATCTCGACGCTGGTGCCCGGCTGAAACGCGTGGGGCGCCAACCATTTTTCCATCTGATCGGGGGTAACGGCCCAAGGTGCGGGAAGACGATGAAGCTGAAGGTTCTTGAACCACATAGGAGTACGGGCAAAGTGCACCATTCTATATGACGGTGATGCTTCGGGTGCGGACTCGGTCGCGCGACATGACGGTCCGATCGTTGATGGATGTCGTGCCGGGTAGGTGGGCATCGCTCACCGAATACGCCACGGAACGGAAGTCACGCACGGCACGAAAAGTCGCTTTGCCTTCGTCGATAGCAAGGAAATTCTCCTCCCCGGCAATTCTGTACTTGTACCGCCGCAGCCTGGCGCCAGACGGATTCACCAACAGATCCAGTCCATTGAAGCCGGCAAGTTTGGTAGGCTTGTCGCCTGCCTTTGCTCGTCGGATTTTGACGGCATCAAGTGGCGCGGTAAAAATGCGGATATCGTCGTCGGGTGATCGACGCGATATCCGCTTGATTACCCGCATCTTGCTCGATCGGCCGCAACTTCCGGTGAACGCGAGCGCGCGGTGAAAGGGCGTAAGATGCCCGCTTGGCAAGGGTGACAGGCAAGTCGCCGAACCGGAACGAACAGGAGTAACCGAAGTGATCCGTCATATCGTCATGTGGAAGTTGAAAGAATCGGCCGAAGGCGCGACGCGCGCACAGAACGCGCTGAAGCTGAAGGAAAAGCTCGAAGGCTGCCGCGACCTGGTGCCGGGTACGCTGCAGATCGACGTCGGCGTGGCGACGCCCGGCCTCGACGCGACCGCCGACATCGTGCTGGTATCCGATTTCGCGGACAAGGCCGCACTCGATGCCTACCAGGTGCATCCGGTTCACCAGGAAGTGAAGAAATTCGTCGTTGCGGTGGCCGAATCGCGCGAGTGCGTCGACTACATCGTCGACAGCGCACGATGAGCGACGCGGCAACCCCGACGGACGGCCCGTCGATCGAAAGCCCGTTCGTCGACATGCTCGGCGTGCAGCTCGTATCCGCGAAGGACGGCGCAAGCGAGATTGTGCTGCCGCTTGAGGAGCGGCACATGAACACGTGGAGCATCGCGCACGGCGGCGTGACGATGACGCTCGCGGACATCGCGCTCGCGATGGCCGCACGCAGCCTGACCGACGACGGTATCGGCGTCGTCACGGTCGAGATGAAGGTGAACTTCATGCAGCCGGGGCGCGGCGAACTGCGCGCTTACGGGCGGGTGATGCATCGCTCGACGACGATGGCCTACTGCGAAGGCGAAGTGCGCGACAGCGACGGCAATTTCGTCGCGAAGGCGCTCGGCACGTTCAAGTACATGCGGCGACTCGCGGTGGGCCGCGACATCAAGCGCCAACGTTCGCGCACCGCGCCGGACGCCCAGCCCGGCCCGAGCGACGCGTAAGCGCCCCGACGCACGGCGGCCCTGCCTCTTCACCGGCAGGGCCGTTTTGTTTCGCGGCGCGCATCGCCCACTGCGGAATGTCGCAACGCACGGCGCATCGCGCCCGCCGGACGCACGCATGGCATCATGCTCGCTTGTCCGTTCACGGTGCCCCGCAGGCGCCGTCCTCACCGATGCCGCTGAATCCGAAGATCGCCCAGGTGCTCGACATGATCGAGCGCGCGAAACGTCCGTCCTATCACCACCAGACGCCGCAGCAGGCGCGCGCCGCGTATGAGAAGAGCGCGCCGATTCTCGACGTCGCACCGGCGCCGATGCATTCGGTCGAGGCGTGCGTCGTGCCGACGCGCGATGGCCGCACGATCGGTGCGAGGCTGTACCTGCCGGTCGCGCCGAGCCTCGCGGAGCCGCTGCCCGCGCTCGTCTACTACCACGGCGGTGGCTTCACGGTCGGCAGCGTCGATACGCACGACGCGCTGTGCCGGATGTTCGCGCACGATGCGCAATGTGCGGTGCTGTCGGTCGGCTACCGGCTCGCGCCCGAACACAGGTTTCCGACCGCGGTGAACGATGCCGACGACGCGTTGCAATGGCTGCATCGCGAAGCGGCTGCGTTCGGCATCGATGCCGAACGATTGGCCGTCGGCGGCGACAGCGCGGGCGGCACGCTCGCGACCGTCTGCGCGGTGCTCGCACGCGATGCGGGCATTCGCCTTGCGCTGCAGATGCTGATCTACCCGGGCGTGACGGGCTTCCAGGACACCGAATCGCACGCACGGCTCGCGAACGGCTACCTGCTGACGCAGGACACGATCCAGTGGTTCTTCACGCAATACGTGCGCGATCGGGCGGACCGCGACGACTGGCGTTTCGCGCCGCTCGACGGCACGCGCGATGCGCCGTCGTTCGCGGGCGTCGCGCCGGCGTGGATCGCGACGGCCGAATACGATCCGCTGAGCGACGAAGGCGCCGCATATGCGGAGAAGTTGCGCGCGGCGGGAAACGCGGTCACGCTGGTCTGCTATCCGGGGATGATCCACGAATTCTTCAAGATGGGCGGCTACGTGCCCGAGGTGCGGGCCGCGCATGCCGACGCGGTCGCGGCGTTGAAGGCCGCATTCGACGACGTTTGACGGTGGTTGTTTGGCGGCGTACGCGCCATATGGGAGCTGCGATGACGAACGGCGTAGTGGAAACGGGCGACTGGACGGTTCTGGGCGGCGACGCCGCGCGGATCCGCGACGCGGTGTTCGTGCGCGAGCAGCAGATACCGCCGGAATGGGAACTCGACGACGACGATCCGCTGTCCCTCCATGCGGTGGCGTACCGCGTCGATGCGGCGACCGGCGCGCGCCGCGCGGTCGCGACGGGGCGGCTGCTGCCGTCCGGCACGATCGGCCGCGTCGCGGTGCTGGCCGATGCGCGCGGGCAGGGCGTCGGGTCAGCCGTGCTGAACGCGCTGCTGGAGGCAGCGCGGCGCCGCGGCGAAATCGTCGTGCGGCTCTACGCGCAGGATTCGGCCGTGTCGTTCTACCTGCGGCACGGCTTCGCGGCGGTCGGTGAACCGTTCGTCGAAGCCGGCGTGCCGCACGTCGAGATGGCGCGCGCGCCTTAGCGCAGCGCCTGCTCGCGTGCTCAGCGCCGCGGCGTCGCGTCGAGGTCGAACGTGAACGCGCGCTCGAACGTGCCCGGGCGAACGGTGCGGTGCGAGCCGTCGTCGTCGCAGCGCTCCTTGATCTCGACCGTCAGCCGCACGCCTTCCTTCATCGTGACGCGCAGCGCAGTCGTGCCGCGCGTACCGTATTCGGGCGTCTCGATGAACGCAGCCGACAGCGCACGCTCGCGCTCGATCGGAATGCCGGTGTGCGGCAGTGCGTCGTCGTCCGCGACATGCGGGTCGCGCATCAGCGCGATCAGTTCGTCGAGCGACGGGGTCGGATTGTCGGTGAGCAGCGTGCCGAGCTCCGCGCGCTTGCGCACCACTTTCGGCCAGGGCGTATCGAGCCGCGCATTCGACAGCGCATGCACGCCGGGCGCGATCGCGACCGGCGCGGCGACACTGCTTTCGCCTTCGGGCGCGCGATTGCAGAACCACGCGAGCTCATGCCGTCGCCAGTCGCCGACGAGCAGGTTGAAGCCGTTGTAGACGGCCGCATGCTCCGCGAGCCGTCCGAGGTAGTCGAGCGGTGCGACGGACGGGCCGCCGAGGAAGTCGGACACGAGCTTGCCCCGGGTCGGTGCGCCCGCGCGGATGTCGAACGGCGCGCGGTAGTTCGTCAGCGCGGCGAAGCGGCCGTCGCGCGATACGCCGAGCCACGTGCCGCCCGCTTCGAGATCGCGGCCGGCCAGCACGCCCGGTACATCTTCCCACCACGAGAGCGGCGCGCTGGTCCGACGAAAGAACTCGTCACGGTTGGCGGTGAGGGTAAAGACGGGACCGGCGGCGACATCGGGCTGCCAGTCGAAGGCAATCAGACACATCGGGCGAATCTCTCGCAGGAAACATCGGGCGCCGGCTGCGACTCGCGAGCCGGCGCGCGAACGGGTTGTCAGTGCATCACGCTTCCGTCGGCCACGCGTACGGCAGCGTATCGAACGCGAGCGCCGGGCCGTCGGCCGAACCGAGGTGCACCGTGCCGCTGTCGAGCGCGGCGAGCTTGATCTCGACGAGCGCGTCGACACCGCCCGCGGGCGCGGCCGCCGCGTTGACGATCATCCCGCATGGCTGGCCGGGATCGTCGCTGTGGAACAGCTCGACGCCGGCATGCACGGTATCGGTCTCGCCGGCGACGTGCGCGAGCGCCGTGCGGCGCTTGATCGTGCCGCGGTACTGGCTGCGCGCGACGATTTCCTGGCCCGGGTAGCACCCCTTGCGAAAGTTAACGGCGCCGATCACGTCGAAGTTGACCATCTGCGGCACGAACTGTTCGACGGCAGGCTGCGTGATGCGCGGTTCGCCCGCGCGGATGTCGAGCCAGTCCCACACGGCCGGCGACACGACCGGCAGCGACCCGTCGAGCGCGGCGATGCGCGCGTCGACTTCGGCGCGCGGGCCGATCCACAGATAGCGCTTGCGGCCGGCTGCATCGGGTACGCGGATCAGCGTGCCGGCGGGGCCGTCGACCTTCACGTGCACGCCGTCCGGCAGCGCGTCGAAGATGCCCGACAGCGCGTCGCGCACGTCGCCCGCGAAACCGACCACCGCGAGCGTGTCGCTCGCATCCGTCAGCTTCGCCTTGGCACGCAGCACGAACATCGACAGCCGCTTCTGCACGGCCGGCTGCACGTCCTTCGACACCAGCAGGCGCACGCCGTGGCCGGCGCGCCACGTAAGGAACGAGCCGAGGAGGCGCCCCTTCGGCGAGCAGTAGCCGGACAGCCGCGCGCTCGCGGCGTCGAGATGTTCGATGTCGTTGGTGAGCTGGCTGTGCAGGAACGTCGCGGCATCGTCGCCGGCCACGTCGATCACGCCGAACTGCGGCAACGGCATGCAGGCGCCCGGCGCATCGAAATCGGCGGCGGACGGACGGGGGAAAACGGGGAGCGAGGCGGGTGCGGCCTGGACTGCCGGTGAAGCGAACGGTGTGCTCATGGAATGAGGGAACAGTCAACCCTGACTTTGACGGAGGCGAGCAAGTATTATATGGGTCTTACCTGAGTCACGTTTCCATGTCCCTACTGAAGAAATGCGCCGCGACGATCGTGGCGCTGGCCGTCGTCGTGGCCGCTGCCGGCGCGGGCGGCGGATATTACTGGGCAACCCGGCCACTGCTGCTGGGTTCGGCATCGCTCGACGTCACGATCAAGCCGCGCAGCAGCGTGAAGAGCGTCGCGCTGCAGTTGAAGCGCGGCGGCGTGCCGGTCGAGCCGCTCGGCTTCGTCGCGATGACGCGCGTGCTCGGGCTGTCGAGCCGGCTCAAGTCCGGCAACTACGAATTCAAGACCGGCATCACGCCTTACGAGGTGCTGCAGAAGATCGCGCGCGGCGACGTGAACGAGTATGTCGCGACGGTCATCGAAGGCTGGACCTTCAAGCGGATGCGTGCGGAACTCGACTCGAACCCCGATCTTGCGCACTCGACGGCCAGCATGAGCGACGCCGAGCTGCTGCGCGCGATCGGCGCGCCGGAAAGCGCGGTGCAGCGCGGCAGCGGTGAGGGGCTGTTCTTCCCCGACACCTATCTGTTCGACAAGGGCACGAGCGACCTGAACATCTACCGGCGCGCGTACCATCTGATGCAGACGCGTCTCGACGAGGCCTGGGCCGCGCGCGTGCCGGGCCTGCCGTACAAGACGCCTTACGAAGCGCTGACGATCGCGTCGATCGTCGAAAAGGAAACGGGCCATGCGGCCGACCGCGCGTTCGTCGCGGCCGTGTTCGCGAACCGGCTGCGCATCGGCATGCCGCTGCAGACCGATCCGTCGGTGATCTACGGGCTCGGCGATGCGTACGACGGCCGCCTGCGCAAGCGCGACCTGCAGGCCGACACTCCTTACAATACCTACACCCGACGCGGGCTGCCGCCGACGCCGATCGCGTTGCCGGGCGTGGCCGCGCTGCAGGCGGCGATCAATCCGGCACCGACGAGCGCGCTCTATTTCGTCGCGAAAGGCGATGGCACGAGCGTGTTCTCGGATACGCTCGGCGACCACAACAAGGCCGTGGACAAGTACATACGAGGTCAATAATGGCGAGCGGTAAATTCATCACGTTCGAAGGCATCGACGGGGCGGGGAAGACCACCCACCTGCAATGGTTCTGCGAACGCCTCCAGGGCAAGCTGGCCGCGGCCGGCCGGCAAGTCGTCGTCACCCGCGAGCCGGGCGGCACGCAGCTCGGCGAGAAACTGCGCGAGATCCTGCTGAACCAGCCGATGGATCTCGAGACGGAAGCGCTGCTGATGTTCGCCGCGCGCCGCGAGCATCTCGCGCTCGTGATCGAGCCGGCGCTCGCGCGCGGCGACTGGGTCGTATCCGACCGCTTCACCGATGCGACGTTCGCGTACCAGGGCGGCGGCCGCGGGCTGCCGCGCGACAAGCTCGAGACGCTCGAGCGCTGGGTGCAGGGCGGGTTCCAGCCCGACCTGACGGTGCTGTTCGACGTCGCGCCGCAAGTCGCGAGCGAGCGCCGCGGCGCCGCGCGTATGCCCGACAAGTTCGAGAGCGAATCCGACGCGTTCTTCTCGCGTACGCGCAGCGAGTACCTGCGGCGCGCGGAAGAGGCGCCGCACCGCTTCGCGATCGTCGATGCGACGCAGACGATTCCCGAGATCCGCCAGCAGCTCGAACGCGTGCTCGCCGCGCTGTAATTCGCAAGGAACGCACCCCATGATCTATCCGTGGCAAACCGACGACTGGAACCGCCTGCAGCAGTTGCGCGCGCAATGGCCGCACGCGTTGCTGCTGCATGGCCAGGCCGGGATCGGCAAGCTGCAGTTCGCGCAGCATCTCGCGCAGGGCTTCCTGTGCGAATCGCCGCAGCCGAACGGCGAGCCGTGCGGCGCCTGCGCGGCCTGCACGTGGTTCTCGCAGGGCAACCATCCGGACTACCGGATCGTGCTGCCCGAGGCGCTGGCGGGCGAGGCGCCGGGCGCCGCGGACGACGCGAAGGCGGCCGACGCGGACGAAGGCGGCAAGAAGACGCGGGCGCCGAGCAAGGAAATCAAGATCGAGCAGGTGCGCGCGCTGCTCGACTTCTGCGGGGTCGGTTCGCATCGCGGCGGCGCACGCGTCGTCGTGCTGTATCCGGCCGAGGCGCTCAACGTCGCCGCGTCGAACGCGCTGCTGAAAACGCTCGAGGAACCGCCGTCGGGCGTCGTGTTCCTGCTCGTGTCGGCGCGCATCGACCGCCTGCTGCCGACCATCATCAGCCGCTGCCGGCAGTGGCCGATGACCGTGCCGGCGCCCGACGCGGCCGCGGCGTGGCTCGCCGCGCAGGGCGTCGATCATGCGCCGGCGCTGCTCGCCGAGGCGGGCGGTGCGCCGCTCGCCGCGCTGGCGCTCGCGAGCGACGAGAACCGCCCGCTGCGCGACTACACGCTCGGGCAGCTCGCGGCCGGTGCGGCTTGCGACCCGTTCGCGTGCGGCGAGACGCTGCAGAAACTGCCCGTGCCGCTGGTGCTCGGCTGGCTGCAGCGCTGGCTGTACGACCTGCTCGCGCAGCGGATGGCGGGCGCGCCGCGCTACTTCCCGATGCACGCGGCGGCGCTCGCGCGCTGCGCGGAAGCGGTCGATGTGAACGCGTTCGCCCGCTTCATGAAGGCCGTGACGCGGCAGCGGACGGTCGAGAACCATCCGCTCAACGCGCGGCTCGTATTCGAGGAACTGTTTCTCGGATATCGGGAAATGTTCGCGTGATCCGGCATTGTTTCTCATCGGTTGCGAAACGATGACGGGCCCACGCCGCGACGCGACCGCCGTGGCCGGCCGGCCCACGAACGGCGCCCGTTGCCGCCTGCCGGCGCGCGCATGAGCGCCCGCCTTACGTATTAGGAAACACGATGTTCGTCGACTCTCACTGCCATATCAATTTCAAGGGCCTGGCCGACCGCCTGCCGGCCGTTCTCGAGAACATGCGCGAGCACGACGTCACGCACGCGCTGTGCGTGTCGGTCGATTTCGAGACGCTGCCGGAGGTCCTGGCGATCGCGGACGCGCACGACAACGTCTATGCGTCGGTCGGCGTGCATCCCGATCACGAGGACATGCACGAGCCGACGCTCGCGGAGCTCGTCGAGCTGGCCGCGCACCCGAAGGTCGTCGCGATCGGCGAAACGGGCCTCGACTACTACCGTCTCGAAGGCCGCTCGATCGACGACATGGAATGGCAGCGCGAACGCTTTCGAACGCATATCCGCGCGGCGACCGCGACGATGAAGCCGCTGATCATCCACACGCGCTCGTCGTCGGAAGACACGCTGCGGATCATGGCCGAGGAGCGTGCGGACGTGCCGGGCGGCGTGATGCACTGCTTCACCGAGCCGTGGCCGGTGGCCGAGCAGGCGCTCGCGCAGAACTTCCATATCTCGCTGTCGGGCATCGTCACGTTCAAGAACGCGACCGACGTGCAGGACGTCGCGCGGCGCGTGCCGCTCGACCGGCTGCTGATCGAGACCGACTCGCCGTACCTCGCGCCGGTGCCGTATCGCGGCAAGCCGAATGAACCTGCGTACGTCAGCCATGTCGGACGCTTTATCGCATCCGAGCGCGGGATCGCCGTCGAGGCGCTCGCCGATGCGACGACGCAGAACTTTTTCCGGCTGTTCAAGATCGCCCGCTAACGACGGGCGCGCAGCCGACAACCCAGGGAAGGAGCCCACAACAATGACGAAGCCGACCAACCATCTGCCGAAACGCGTACTCGTTGCCGCCGCGCTCGTCGCGAGCGGCCTGTTCGCGGCAGCCGGCGCGCATGCCGAATCGCTCGATGCGATCGTCAAGGCCGTCAAGTTCGACGACATCGCCGACATCGGCAAGCAGCTCAAGAGCGGCAAGCTCGACCCGAACACGATCGCGCCGAACGGCGACCCGCTGATCGTGATCGCCGCGCGCGAGAAGTCCGACAAGGTCGCGGCGGCGCTCGCCACGACGCCGAACGTCGACCTCGAGAAGGAAGACAAGGCCGGCGAAACCGCGCTGATGCTCGCGTCGCTGAACGGCGACGTCGGCCTCGCGAAGCTGCTGATCGACAAGGGCGCGGAAGTCAGCAAGAAGGGCTGGGCGCCGCTGCACTACGCAGCCACCAATGGCCAGGATGCAGTCGTGAAGCTGCTGCTCGACCACGACGCGTACATCGATACCGCATCGCCGAACGGCACGACGCCGCTGATGATGGCCGCACGCGGCAACCATCCGTCGACGGTCACGCTGCTGCTCGACCAAGGCGCCGATCCGCAGGTGAAGAACCAGCTCGGCATCACCGCGCTCGAATTCGCGAAGCACTACAACGCGCCGGACGCGATCGAGATCCTGAGCAAGCGGACGACCCGCATCGGGGCATCGACGCCGGCAGATGCGCAAAAGAGTGCAAAATGACGGTTTTCGGTGCGGCAGACGGTGCCCGCCCGGCCGGATTCCGGCCGGAGCAGGGCGTCCCGGCGCCGCGCCGGCCAAGGCAGCAGGCGGTCTCGGGCCGCATTGACATAAGGAACACCATGTTGCGCGCAATGTTTTGTGCCGCGGCGTTTGCCGTGCCGTTGTCGGCGGCGGCTTTCACGGGCGCTGATCTCGACCGGCTGTGCGCGAAGACGGACGTCAAGTCGCGGGCGTCGTGCGCGGCCTACATCGAAGGCGCCGCCGACGGCGTCTACAACACCATCGATGCGATCGGCGGCACGACGGGGCCGCGGGTCGGCCAGTATTTCTGCCTGCCGCCCGACATCCGGGCGCAGCAGATGACCGACGCGGTGCGCAAGTACATCGCGGAAAATCCGAAGCTGGCCGACTACAACGCGAGCACCGCGGTGTCGCTCGGTCTCGGCAAGGCGTTTCCCTGCAGGAGCGGCAGCTGACCTGACGCCGTGTCCGGGCCCGCGCGCGGCCCGGGCGTCGCCGACGCATCCAGGACGAGGCGTGCGCGCCTCACAACCCAAGGGCGCCGATGATTTCAATCGAGGAACTGCAGCGCATCACCGATGCGCCGCTGCATTCATGGCTCGGCACGCTGGCCGTGTCCATCATCGTCTTGCTGGTCGTCACGGTCGTGCACCGTCTCGGCGCACGCATCGTCAAGCGCATCGCGCAGCCTTATCCGCTGATGAGCGCGATCCTGCGCTACATCGACAGGCCGTCGCTCGTCGTGCTCGCGCTGCTGGCGCTCGAATTCCTGTGGGTCCAGGCCGACGACGGCATGTCGTTCGTGCGCGGCATGCGCACGGCGGCGGCGGTCGGCTCCATCGTTTCGCTCACGTGGCTGCTGGTGCGGCTTGCGGCCGGCGTCGGCGACGCCATCATCCAGGCGCATCCGATCGATACGGCCGACAACCTCCAGGCCCGGCGCATCCATACGCAGGCCAAGGTGCTCGTGCGGACCGTGATGGTGCTGATCGTGATCGTCGGCACCGGCGCCGCGCTGATGACGTTCCCGAACGTGCGCCAGGTCGGCGCGAGCCTGCTGGCGTCCGCCGGCGTCGCGGGCCTGGTCGCCGGTATTGCCGCACGGCCGGTGCTCGGCAACCTGATCGCCGGGCTGCAGATCGCGCTCACCCAGCCGATCCGGCTCGACGACGTGGTCGTGATCCAGGGCGAGTGGGGGCGCATCGAGGAAATCACCGGTTCGTTCGTGTCGGTGCGGCTGTGGGACCAGCGGCGCCTCGTCGTGCCGCTGCAGTGGATCATCGAGAACCCGTTCACGAACTGGACGCGCAGCAGCTCGGAAATCATCGGCACGGTCTATCTGTCGGTCGATTACCGCACGCCGCTCGCGCCGCTGCGCGAGGAGCTCGCGCGGCTCGTCCACGCGGCGCCGGAGTGGGACGGCCGTGTGCAGGTGCTGCAGGTGACCGACGCGACGGAGCGCACGATGCAGTTGCGCGCGCTCGTCAGCGCGGCCGATTCATCGTCGTGCTGGGACCTGCGCTGCCGCGTGCGCGAAGGGTTGATCGCCTACCTGCAGGACCGCTATCCGCAATGCCTGCCGCGCAGCCGGATGGAACTGTATCCGCACGATGCCGCGCCGAACGCGCCGAATCCCGAACGGCCGCACGCGCGGTCGCCTGCCGCCAGCACGGCGGCCAATACCGCGGCCGACCCGCAGACCGCCGAAGGCCGCTGACAGCGGCACGCACGCTCACCGTCCATCGTCATGACCGCGCTGAACACGCTCGCCATCGCCAATTACCGCTCGCTGCGCGAGCTGATCGTGCCGCTCGCGGCGCTCAACGTCGTCACGGGGCCGAACGGCAGCGGCAAGTCGAGCGTGTACCGCGCACTGCGGCTGCTCGCCGATACCGCGCAGGGGCGCGTGATCCCGTCGCTTGCCCGCGAAGGCGGGTTGCCGTCGACGCTGTGGGCCGGCCCCGAGCGCTTTTCGCGGGCGATGCTGGACGGCGACGCACCGGTCACCGGCACGGTGCGCAAGGGGCCCGTGAGCCTGAAGCTCGGCTTCGCCTGCGACGATTTCGGCTATGCGATCGATCTCGGCATGCCGGTGAAGAACGACGCGACGCAGTTTTCGCTCGATCCGGTGGTGAAGCGCGAGTGCATCTGGGGCGGCGCGATGTTGCGCCCGTCGACGCTGCTGGTCGACCGTCAGGGCGCGCAGATCCGCGCGCGCACCGCGTCGGGCGACTGGCACACGATTCCGCAGCCGGTGGCGAGCTTCGACAGCATGATGACCGAGTTCGCCGATCCAACCGGCGCACCCGAGATGATCGCGGTGCGCGAACGGATCCGCTCGTGGCGCTTCTACGATCACTTCCGGACCGATGCGCAGGCGCCGGCGCGACAGTCGCACATCGGCACCCATACGCCGGTGCTGGCGGATGACGGCGCCGACCTGGCCGCCGCGTTGCAGACGATCCGCGAGATCGGCGACGGCGCGGCACTCGATGCGGCGCTCGACGACGCGTTTCCCGGCGCGTCGGTCGAGATCGACAATCCGGGCGGCCGTGGCCGCTTCGACGTGCTGATGCGCCAGCCGGGGCTGCTGCGGCCGCTCGCGGCGGCCGAGCTGTCGGACGGCACGCTGCGCTACCTGCTGCTCGCGGCCGTGCTGCTGACCCCGCGGCCGCCGGCGCTGATGGTGCTGAACGAACCGGAGACGAGCCTGCACCCCGATCTGCTGCCGGCGCTCGGCCGCCTGATCGCGCAGGCGGCGCAGCGTTCGCAGGTGCTCGTCGTGTCGCACGCGGCGCGGCTCATCGCGGCGCTCGAGCGCGAGGCCGGCTGCGAATCGCTGGTGCTCGACAAGCAGCTCGGCGCGACCGGGCTCGTCGATGCCGATGCGCGCGACCTGCCGCCATGGAAGTGGCCATCGCGCTGACGGGCAGGGCGGCGGCACGCGCTCGGGCGCGATCGTCGCATCGGGGGCCGGATCGGCCCGAATGGCGGAATGTATCCTGCCTGTAACAACACCCATAAAATGAAAGACGGGCGGTTCCGCGCAGCGGGATCGCGAATAATGAAGGGATATCCGGCTGGCGCTGCATGGGGGGCCGGGGCGTAAAAGCCCAAAGGCCAGCCGGCCGTGCCGCAACGGACAGGACACAGGAGACGTGGACCATGAGAATTGCCCAGATCGCGCCGCTGACCGAATCGGTGCCGCCGAAGCTGTACGGCGGCACGGAACGCGTCGTGTCCTACATCACCGAGGCGCTCGTCGAGCTCGGCCATGATGTGACGCTGTTCGCCAGCGGCGATTCGACGACGCGGGCGAAGCTCGAGCCGGTCTGGCCGCGTGCGCTGCGGCTCGATTCGTCGATCCGCGACCGGGTCGCGCCGCACATGCTGCTGATGGAGACGGTCGCGCGCCGCGCGAAGGACTTCGACGTGCTCCATTTCCACATGGACTACTACTCGTTCTCGGTCTTCAACCGGCAGGAGACGCCTTACGTGACGACGCTGCACGGCCGCCTCGACCTGCCCGAGCAGCAGCCGGTGTTCGACACGTTCAACACGGCCCCCGTGATCTCGATTTCGAACGCGCAACGCCAGCCGCTGCCGCAGGCGAAATGGCTGACGACGGTCTACCACGGGCTGCCCGATACGCTGTACATGCCGCAGCCCGTCGAGCCGCGCTATCTCGCGTTCCTCGGCCGCATTTCGCCGGAGAAGCGCGTCGACACGGCGATCCGCATCGCCCGCCAGTGCGGGCTGCCGATCAAGATCGCCGCGAAGATCGACGCGGCCGACGAGGAATACTTCGAGCGCGAGATCAAGCCGCTCTTCGCGCTGCCGCACGTCGAATTCATCGGCGAGATCGCCGATCACCAGAAGGCCGAATTCCTGTCGGGCGCGCATGCGCTGCTGTTCCCGATCGACTGGCCGGAGCCGTTCGGCCTGGTGATGATCGAGGCGATGTCGTGCGGCACGCCGGTGATCGCGTTCAATCGCGGCGCGGTGCCCGAAGTGGTGGACGAGGGCGTGTCGGGTTTCATCGTCGAGGACGAAATCAGCGCGGTGGCCGCCGTGAACCGGCTGCACCTGCTGCCGCGTGCGCGCGTGCGGCAGCGCTTCGAGGAACGCTTCACGTCGCGCCGCATGGCGCAGCAGTACGTCGACGTCTACCAGTCGGTGATCCGCGCGCAGAAGCGCTCGCGCTTCAAGGTGATCGACTCGACGACCTGACGCGCGACGCGCACGACGCGCGCGGATGGAAAAACGGCGATGCCCGCAAGGACATCGCCGTTTGTGCATGGCCCGCGCGCGGTGCGCACGGGCGGTGCGCGAGCGTCAGATCTTCAGCTTCGTGACCTTCGTGCCGTTGATCGACACGTCGCCCATCAGGCCCGCGTTCGTCAGCACGACGACCTGGACCGGCGCGGTGGCCGTGGTCGTGTCGACCGCGCCGTTCGCGCCCATCTTCACGAGCGCGACCGATGCGCCGGCGCCGGCTGCCCAACCGTCCGAGCCGCGGAATTCGTCGAGCGCTTCCTGCGTCATGAACAGGAACACGATCGCCTTCGACTGCGCACCGGCCTGCAGGCCGACCGACAGCGACGACGTATTGTAGTAGCCGACCGTGCTGCCGCCGACGCGCAGTGCGCCGTTGCCGGACTGGCCGCCGACGATGAAGCCGGCCTGGATGACGTCCGGGAAGACGAGCACGCCGCGCGACTTCGCGACGAGTTCACGCGAGCCCTTGACCGTGGAGTACATGCGCGACAGCGTGGCGTCGACGCTCGAGTCGATTGCCTGACGCTTCGACGCGTTCGTTGCGGCGTTGTCCGGCTTGTCCGGGGTGGTGGTGCAACCGGTGAGCGCGAGGCTACCGACGATGAGCGCAGCGGCGGCTTTCAGCACAAGATTCCGTTTTTGCATCGTTCTTCTCCATCGGATGATGTTCGGAGTGAGTCTCGCTCAGGGAGCGGATCACGTCGGCAGTTATATCACAGCGGATTACAGCCTCTTTTCGTTGCGGCGTGAAAAAGCGTCAAATCGCTCGGGGATGTCGCGGCGCGCCAACGGACGAACCGGCACCCGCGCGCCGACGTCGTATCGGCATGCGGGCAACACGATGGTCGAGCGGATGGCGGCGCCTGCTGCGCGCATCAGTGCGTGACGGGTGGAACGGGCGGCTTGATCGGGGGGCGGCGCAGCGCGCGGCGGATCAGCGCGATCACGACGCCGCAGGCGAACAGGAACGCGGCCGGCACGACCCAGTAGCCGACGAACGCGTGCCACAGGTAGCCCGCGAGCGTATTGCGGCGCACCACGTATTCGTCGCGGGCCGCCTGCTGGCGCGGCGCATTGGCGGCGAGCACGTCGGCCGGGCAGCCGGCCGCGCGCGCCTCGTCAGGATCCCCGTGGCACTTCGCGGCGGCGCCGGCGGCCTGCTGGGCATCGGTGAGCTGCCAGGTGGTCAGCGCGAGTTGCAGGTCCGCCTTGTTGTACGCCATCTCCTCGCGGATCTCGCGCACGGCGACGATCGCGACGGGCACGGCCCAGAATACGATCACGATCAGCCAGCGGCGGAACCAGCGGTGTTGTCTCCATGCCATCCATGCCTCCGTTTGACGCGTGTGCGCGTCTGTCTCGAGGGCGGCCCGATGGCGCTTCTTGTACTTGGATGGGCCGCGTTGCAGCCATCATAGAAGAAAACGCGGCGAATTGCCGCACCATGTGGCGGCGCCGGCACGACGGGCCGGGAAAGCGGGGCGGGAGGCGTCACGAAAGCGCGGAAGAAGCGCGGGGGCGGGGTGCGTCGATGCGCGTGCAACGAAAACGAAAATGCCGCGCCCGCCGAAGCGGTGCGCGGCATTCGATACGGGAGCGCCGGAACTCAGGCGGCCGGCTGGCTGCTCAGGCAGCTCTTCATGAACGCCTTGCGGTCGTCGCCTTTCTTGCCGGTGGCCTGCGTGTTGCACGCCTTCATCTTTTCCTGCTGCGACATGGCCTTCGCGGGCTTCGCCGACAGGCAGTCCTTCATGAACGCCTTGCGTTCGTCGCCCGTCTTGCCGGCTGCCTGGGTGTTACAGGCCTTCATCTTGTCCTGCTGGCTGTTCGCCGCGAACGCGGGGGAAGCCAGCATGCCGCCGAGAAGCACTGCGGCTACGAGCGATTGGATTTTCATTTCGACACTCCCATGGGGTGAATTGCGTGTTATCGACGCCGCCACGAAGCACCGTGCAATGAGGATAGGGTCGCATCGCACAGCGCGCTTCGATTATGGCAAATCAATGTGAAAACACCAAAACGGCACTTTCTATAACGTTGCGGACACCACGGCCGTTGACGGCACGTGTTGCCGGACGATCGGGACAAACCATGATGCGCGGCGGCCGGCCTCGGTCGCCGCGCCGGAACCCGGCCGCAAGCCTTTACAATCGCGGCCATGAATACTTCGAATTCCGCATCCCCTTCGTCCGCGGCGGCCCTGCCGCGCATCGCCGTGCTCGCCACCGGCGGCACGATCGCCGGTGCCGCGCCCGACGCCGCCAGCACGGCCGGCTATCAGGCCGGCGCGCTCGGCGTCACTTTCCTGGTCGACGCGGTGCCGGCGCTCGCGTCTGTCGCGCGCGTCGACGCCGAGCAGATCGCCAGCATCGACAGCAAGGATCTGGCGCTGCCGCTGTGGAATACGCTCGCCGCGCGGATCGACGCGCTGATGGCCGACCCGGCGGTCGACGGCATCGTGATCACCCACGGCACCGACACGCTCGAGGAAACCGCGTATGCGCTGCACCTGGTCGTCGACGGCGACAAGCCGGTCGTGCTGACGGCCGCGATGCGGCCGGCGACCGCGCTGTCGTCCGACGGCCCGCTGAACCTGCTGAATGCGGTGACGGTGGCCGCGCATCCGTCCGCGCGCGGGCAGGGCGTGCTGGTCGCATTCAACAACCGGATCCACGGCGCGCGCGACGTCGTGAAGACGAGCACCTATGCGGTCGATGCATTCCAGTCGCCGGAGCTCGGCGCGCTCGGCTGGGTGCAGGACGGCCGGGTCGAATTCGCCCGCCGCGTCACGCGTTCGCGCGACACGCCACTGGCGATCGCCGCCGCGTGGCCGCCTGTCGAAGTCGTCGCGAGCTACGCGGGCGTGACGCGGACGGCCGTCGATGCGCTCGTCGCGGCCGGCGTGCGCGGTCTCGTCGTCGCGGGCACGGGCAACGGCTCCATCCATGCGACGCTGCAGGCGGCGCTGGCCGATGCGGTGAAGGCAGGCGTGGCGGTGGTTCGCGCGTCGCGCGTCGGGTCGGGGCACGTGATGCGCAACGGCGCCGCGAGCGACGATGCGCTTGGCTTCGTGAGCGCAGGGTCGCTGAACCCGTTCAAGGCGCGCGTGCTGCTCATGCTCGCGCTCGCGAACGGCATTCACGGCTGCGATGCGCTGCAACGCGCGTTCGATACGATGTGATGCCGGCTGACCGACAGGCACGGCTCGGGCCGCGCGCGTCACCATGAAAAAAGCAGGCCATCGGCCTGCTTTTTTTGTCCGCCAGTCCAGGAATGCTCAGGACTGCGGCGGAATCACGAGCTTCTGGCCCGGGTAGATCCGGTCCGGGCTCGACAGCATCGGCTTGTTCGCCTCGAAGATGACCGGGTACTTGTTCGCGTCGCCGTAGACTTCCTTGGCGATCGCCGACAGCGTGTCGCCCGGCTTCACGTCGTGGTACTGCACTTCCGGATCGTCCGGCTGCAGATCGTCGTCGTTGACGCCCGCGACGCCTTGCACGTTGCCGGCCGCGACCTTGACCTTGGCCTTCGTGTCGAGGTCGGCGACGCTGCCCGACAGCGTCACGGTGCGCGATGCGCCGTCGAACGCCACGGTCAGGTTCGACGTGTCGAGACCTTGCGTGTTGATGTAGTTCTTGATGGCATCGGCCGCGGTCTGGTTTGCGGCATTCGGATCTTCCGCGGCTTGCGCATCGGCATGACCCAGCAGTTTTTCACCCGCCTCTTTGATAAACGAAAGAAGACCCATCGTTGCACTCCTTAGGTGGTTGAAAAGAAAACGCGCCGTGAAGTGGCGAAAAAAACACCGCGCTGGGCGGTCACCGGAGGTGAGCGCTAGCGCGGCGGTTTTCTCGAAAGGCGTGGCGAAAGTGTAGGCGTTCATGACGACGATTGCATGAAAAATCGCACGCTCGAACGTAAAGAAATGTAATACGCGAAATCCGACAGGCGGACACCCGACGACGACGTCTGACCGACCAAGGCTTCCCCGGCGTCGCCGGGTGCCGCTGCGGACCCCACCACGCCGCTCTCAGCCCAGAGCGGCGTTTTTCGCCCCGTCCCGCATGCCATCGGCAGTGCAGGGCGGGGCGCCCCACCGTGATGCGCGAATGCGTGGCGCCTCGCGCATCGATGCGACCGGCCGTGCCGGTCACGTGTGTCTGTCGCGCGCGTCCGCCATCGCAGCGGAAACGCGCATCGTTGCAGCCGTGTTACGCGGCCGGCGTCTGGCCGATCTCGAAGTTCGACATGATCTCGAGGGCACGCACGAGTGCCGAGTGATCCCATGCCTTGCCGCCGTGCGATGCACACACGCTGAACAGCTGCTGTGCGCTCGCGGTATGCGGCAGCGCGAGGCCGAGCTTGCGTGCGCCGTCGAGCGCGAGGTTCAGGTCCTTCTGGTGCAGCTCGATGCGGAAGCCCGGATCGAACGTGCGCTTCGTCATCCGCGCGCCGTGCACTTCGAGGATGCGCGACGCGGCGAAGCCGCCCATCAGCGCCTGGCGCACACGCTCCGGATCGGCGCCCGAACGTGCGGCGAACAGCAGCGCTTCGCCGACCGCCTCGATGTTCAGCGCGACGATGATCTGGTTCGCGACCTTGCAGGTCTGGCCGGCGCCGTTGTCGCCGACGAGCGTGATGTTCTTGCCCATCTTCTCGAACAGCGGCTTGGCGCGCTCGAATGCCGCCTCCGGGCCGCCGACCATGATCGTCAGCGTCGCTTCGCGTGCGCCGACTTCGCCGCCGGACACCGGCGCGTCGAGGTAGTCGCAGCCGAGTGCGTTGATCTGCTTCGCGAATTCCTGCGTGTCGAGCGGCGAGATCGAGCTCATGTCGATCACGAGCTTGCCGGCCGAGAGGCCCTTCGCGACGCCGTCGTCGGCGAACAGCACGTTACGCACGTCCGGCGTATCCGGCACCATCGAGATGATGATGTCCGCGTTCCGTGCGACTTCGGTCGAGTTCGCGACGACCTTCGCGCTCGTGCGCAGGTCGTCCGGAATCGGGAACGCGCCGTTCACGACGAGCTGGTGGTCGCCCTTGAGCAGGTTGCGCGCCATGTGCGCGCCCATGATGCCGAGGCCGATGAAACCGATGGTTGCCATGTGAAAGTCTCCTATAGGGCTGAAAACGGAAAGGGCGGATCTCAGGCGGCGCGACGCGCCGAGCCCGGTGCGCAGCCGGCGACGCTTTGCAGCCAGCCGAGGCCTTCCGTCGTGGTGGTGCGGGGCTTGTACTCGCAGCCGACGTAGCCGGCATAGCCGAGCCGGTCGAGCAGCGCGAACAGGAACGCGTAGTTGATCTCGCCCGTGCCCGGCTCGTTGCGGCCCGGGTTGTCCGCGAGCTGGACGTGGCCGATCGATGCGAGGTTGCGTTCGATCGTCGCGGCCAGTTCGCCTTCCATGCGCTGCATGTGATAGATGTCGTACTGCAGGAACAGGTTGTCCGAGCCGACCGCGCGGATCACGTCGAGCCCTTCCGACGAGCGGTTCAGCGCGAAGCCCGGGATGTCGAAGCTGTTGCACGGCTCGACGAGCAGGCGGATGCCTTCGCGCTTCAACGCATCGGCGGCAAAACGCAGGTTGTCGACGATCGTGACGAACGTCTTGTCGCGCGCCGTGCTGGCCGACGGGATGCCGACGAGGCAGTTCAGCTGCGGCACCTTCAGCGCCTTCGCGTACTCGATCGCACGGCCGACCCCTTCCTGGAATTCGCCGACGCGATCGGGCAGGCATGCGATGCCGCGCTCGCCCTGGTCCCAGTTGCCGGCGGGCAGGTTGTGCAGCACGAGGCGCAGGCGATGCGTCTCGAGCCGCTCGGCGAGTTCCTCTTTCGCGTACGGATACGGGAACAGGAACTCGACGGCGTCGAAGCCCGCGGCGGCGGCCGCCTTGAAGCGGTCGAGGAACGGCACTTCGTTGAACAGCATGGTCAGGTTTGCAGCAAACTTCGGCATGAGCTAAGCCTCTTCGGTCGGTCAGTCAAAAATGTCGTGCGGTTCAGTCGAGCATCGAGATCGCGGTCGGTGCATGCTCGGCCTTTTCGGCGAGATCCTCGAATTCGTTGATCGCGTCGATTTCGGTGCCCATCGAGATGTTCGTCACGCGCTCGAGGATCACTTCCACGACCACCGGCACGCTGAACTCTTCCGCGAGCGTTTGCGCCTGGCGCAGCGCCGGCTCGATCTCTTCCGGCTTGAACACGCGCAGCGCCTTGCAGCCGAGGCCTTCGGCGACGGCCACGTGGTCGACGCCATAGCCGTTCAGTTCCGGTGCGTTCACGTTGTCGAACGCGAGCTGCACGCAGTAGTCCATGTCGAATGCACGCTGCGCCTGGCGGATCAGCCCGAGGTACGAGTTGTTCACGACGACGTGCACGTACGGCAGCTTGAATTGCGCGCCGGCGGCCAGTTCCTCGATCATGAACTGGAAGTCGTAGTCGCCGGACAACGCGACGATCGGGCGGCTCGGGTCCGCGGCACGCACGCCGAGCGCGGCGGGAATCGTCCAGCCGAGCGGGCCGGCCTGGCCGCAGTTGATCCAGTTGCGCGCCTTGAACACGTGCAGGAACTGCGCGGCGGCGATCTGCGACAGGCCGATCGTGCTGACGTAGCACGTATCGCGGCCGAACACCTTGTTCATCTCTTCGTACACGCGCTGCGGCTTGACCGGCACGTTGTCGAAGTGCGTCTTGCGCTGCAGCGTGCGCTTGCGTTCCTGGCATTCCGAGACCCATGCGCTGCGGTCCTTCAGCTTGCCGGCGGCCTTCCATTCCCGTGCGACGGCGACGAACAGTTCCAGCGCGGCCTTCGCGTCCGACACGATGCCGAGATCCGGGCCGAACACGCGGCCGATCTGCGTCGGCTCGATGTCGACGTGCACGAACTTGCGCCCCTTCGTATAGACCTCGACGCTGCCCGTGTGGCGGTTCGCCCAGCGGTTGCCGATGCCGAGCACGAAGTCGGACGCGAGCATCGTGGCGTTGCCGTAGCGGTGCGACGTCTGCAGGCCGACCATGCCGGCCATCAGCGGGTGGTCGTCGGCAATCGCGCCCCATGACATCAGCGTCGGGATCACCGGCACGCCGATCGTTTCGGCGAACTGGACGAGCAGGTCTTCCGCCGCTGCGTTGAGCACGCCGCCGCCCGACACGATCAGCGGCTTGTCCGCGTCGTTGAGCATCGCGAGCGCCTTCTCGATCTGCGCGCGGGTGGCCGCGGGCTTGTAGACCGGCAGCGGTTCGTACGTGTCGATGTCGAATTCGATTTCGGCGAGTTGCACGTCGATCGGCAGGTCGACCAGCACCGGGCCCGGACGGCCCGAGCGCATCAGGTGGAACGCCTGCTGGAACACGCGCGGCACGAGCGCCGGCTCGCGCACGGTGACGGCCCACTTCGTGACGGGCTTCGCGATCGACTCGATGTCGACGGCCTGGAAGTCTTCCTTGTACAGGCGGGCACGCGGTGCCTGCCCGGTGATCGCGAGGATCGGAATCGAGTCGGCGGAAGCGGAATAGAGACCGGTGATCATGTCGGTGCCGGCGGGGCCCGACGTGCCGATGCACACGCCGATGTTGCCCGGGGCCGCACGCGTGAAGCCTTCGGCCATGTGCGACGCGCCTTCGACGTGGCGTGCCAGCACGTGGCTGATGCCGCCCGACTTGCGCATGGCCGAGTAGAACGGGTTGATCGCGGCGCCCGGCACGCCGAACGCGGTCTGGATGCCTTCTTTCTCGAGCACGAGCACAGCTGCGTCGACGGCTCTCATCTTGGCCATGAATGTCTCCTTGAATGGGGTGGATCTTGCAAATGGGTCTGTTGGGGACACTTTAGGGATGCAGGAAAGGTTTGATAAGATCAGCCGAAGTCGCTTTTTTCGAAACTAAAAGTATGGAATGACGGCCGGGCGGGGCTTTCCGCCGGTGCTGGCACAGAGACGGAGACGGGAGATGGATCGCTTCAAGCAGATCGAGACGTTCGTGCGGGTGGCCGATGCCGGCAGCCTCGCGGCGGCGGCGCTCGAGGAGGGCGTGTCGCCGGTGGTGCTCGGGCGGCGCATCGACGCGCTCGAAAAGCGTCTCGGCGTGAAGCTGATGTACCGCTCGACGCGGCGGCTGGTGGTCAGCGAGGAGGGCGCCGCGTTCCTCGAGCGTTGTCGCGGCCTCCTGTCCGAATGGGACCAGGCCGAGAACGAGCTGGCCGCCGGGCGCCGCGCGGTCAGCGGGCACCTGATCGTGTCCGCGCCGGCCGCATTCGGGCGCAAGCACGTCGCGCCGCACGCCCCCGGCTTTCTGGCCGACAAGCCCGAGATGCAGCTGTCGTTCAACCTGACCGACCGCGTCGTCGACCTCGTGCGCGAAGGCTACGACCTGTCGATCCGGATCGGCGGGGCCGTCGATCCGAACTTCGTCGCGGTGAAGCTCGCATCGAACCGGCGTGTCGTGTGCGGCACGCCCGAGTATTTCCGCCGGCACGGCCGGCCGAAGTCGCTCGACGACCTGCTCAAGCACAACTGCCTGGCGTTCAACCTGCAGGGCGGGCAGAACCGCGGCTGGTATTTCCAGCGCCACGGCAAGATCGCGACGATGCGCGTGGCGGGCAATCTCGACTGCAACGACGGCGAGTTGCTGCACCGCTGGGTGGCCGAAGGTCTCGGGCTCGGCTGGCGCTCGACATGGGAAATCGCCGCCCAGCTCGAGACGGGCGCGCTTGAAACCGTGCTCGACGAATATGCGTTGCCCGATTACGACATCCTCGCGGTCTACCCGCAGCAGCGCTACGTGCCGGCGCGCGTGCGCTACTTCATCGACTACCTGCGCGCCGCTTACGCGAGCCCGGGCTACTGGAGCACCACGCCGTAACGGCGCGGACGGGCCGGCCACAGGGCTGTCCGGCAATTTTTTATCGCTTCGGGCGCGCGGCGCGGGAATAAACTCGACGCAACGACGGTAAGGTCATCAAGCGTGCACGTTGCCAGTCTGTCCGGGCGTCGTGCTCGGAACGGGCGCGGCTTCGGCCGCCGGGACCAGGGAGGCCATGTGGGGCAAGCCGGACAGGCGATCGAAGAGCGGTCGGCGGACGACGCGGTGGCGCGCGGCGAGCGGTTTCGTGCGCTCGTGCTGCCGCATCTCGACGCCGCGTACAACCTCGCGCGCTGGCTGAGCGGCAACGCCGGCGATGCGGACGACGTCGTCCAGGACGCGTGCATGCGCGCACTGCGCTTCGTCGATTCGTGTCGCGGCGACAACGCCCGGCCGTGGCTGCTGACGATCGTGCGCCACACCTGGTACACGGAATGGCGGCGCCGCACGCATGCGCACGAGGTTGCGCTGCCCGACACGCTCGACGACTCCGACGTGCCCGACGACTGGCAACCCGCGACCGACGATCCGCTCGCGCACCTGCTGCGCGGCGAGAACGTGCGGCTCGTGAACGAAGCGCTCGCGAAGCTGGCGCCCGAATACCGCGAGGTGCTCGTGCTGCGCGAGATGGAGGACCTGAGCTACCGCGAGATCGCGGCGATCGCGGACGTGCCGGTCGGCACCGTGATGTCGCGGCTCGCACGCGGCCGGCGCAAGCTCGCCGCGCTGCTGGGCCGCGAGCCGGCACCGGCGGCCGAAGGCAGGCAGGGCCGTACGCCGGCTGGTGGAACCGCATCGGAGGCTATCGATGGACTGTAACGAAGCGCGAGCGTTGCTGGACGCGGACGTCGACCGCGAGCTGTCGGCGCCCGATGCGTTGCGGGTCCAGCAGCATGTCGAAGGATGCGAAGCGTGCCGCCGCGAACGCGCGCGGATCGTCACGCTGGTGCAGGCCGTGCGCCAGGCCGACTACCATCGTGCGCCGGATGCGTTGCGGGCCAGCATTCTCGCGAGCCTGCCGGCAGCGGCCGATGCGCCCGTGCGTGAGCAGGCGCAGCCCGAACCGCGGTCAAGGCCGCGGGCGCGTCCGCGTGGCCGCCGCTGGTTTTCGTGGCTGACGGATCAAGGCGGGGCGGCACGCCCGGCGTCGGCCGGCATGGGGCCGCGCGTGGCCGCGCTGCCCGGCCTCGGCTGGGGCGTCGCGCTGCTGGTGGCGCTTGCCGCGGCGGGCGGGATGACGTTGTCCGCCCGCCACGCCGACACCGACCGCACGGTCGACGAACTCGTGTCGAGCCACGTGCGGGCCGACCTGTCGGCGCGCGACATCGACGTGATCTCGACCGACCGGCACACGGTCAAGCCGTGGTTCAACGGCCGGATCGACTATGCGCCGCCGGTCGAGGATCTCGCGACGGACGGCTTCGCGCTGGTCGGCGGCCGGCTCGACTACGTCGGGCGGCGGCGCGTCGCGGTGCTCGTCTACCGTTACCGGCAGCACGTGATCGACGTCTACGTGCGGCCGGCCGGGGAGGGGCCGGGGGCGCCGTACACGACCGTGTCGCAAGGCTACGCGCTCGACCGCTGGGAGGCGGCCGGAATGACCTGGTGGGCCGTGACCGACGCCGAACCGTCGGCGCTCACGGCATTCAGGACCGCGCTCGATGCGCGACTCGGCGTGACGCGCACCGAATGACGGCGGCGGGCGGCGGTCTGCCGCGCGCTTCTGTTCCGACCCTGACCGGGAAATAGGCCGAAGCGCGGCCGACCTGCCCGGGTTCCCCCTTCAAGTCTTTGAAAACATGGCCGAATCCGCGCACGAATCGTCGATCGGCCTTGCACGCGCCCCGTATCCGGGTTAGAATCTTCGGCTTCTCACTTGCCACACCGGTTCAGACGCCCGGGTGGCTTTAATCCACAAGGAGTGTGTAATGCGTCACTACGAAATCGTATTCATCGTGCACCCCGATCAGAGCGAGCAAGTGCCCGCGATGATCGAGCGTTACAAGACCACGATCACGTCGCACGGCGGTCGGATCCACCGCGTCGAAGACTGGGGCCGTCGCCAACTGGCCTACATGATCGAGAAACTCGCGAAGGCTCACTACGTCTGCATGAACATCGAGTGCGACCAGACGACGCTCGACGAACTCGAACACGCGTTCAAGTTCAACGACGCCGTGCTGCGCCACCTCATCGTCAAGATGAAGAAGGCTGAAACCGGCCCGTCGCCGATGATGAAGGAAGTTCAGCGCGAAGAAGCCAAGAAGGCGGCTGCAGCTCAGCCGACCGAAGCGCAGGCTTAAGTTCGTCATTCATTAAGCCATCAAGGAGCGCGTCACTCACGTGAACAGGTTGCAATTGACGGCGAGCGTCGTCGAACGCGCACCGGTGCGATATACGCCGGCAGGCGTTCCGATCGCAAGCGCCACATTGCATCACCGCACGGAAGTCGTCGAAGCAGGCATTCCCCGTCAGGTCGAAATGACGATCGAGGCGGTGGCGGCCGGTGAGGCGAGCGGCAGGCTGGAAAGCCGTGAAATGGGCGTCGAAACGCTGTTCACGGGCTTCCTGGCAAAGAAAAGCCGCAACGCGAGAACCTTGGTGTTTCACATCACAGCATTGCAGGACATTGGAAAGGACTGAAATCATGCCCCGCCCGACTGGTAAGAAATTCGACAAGCGTCGTCAGCAACAAAACCCGCTCTTTAAGCGCAAGAAGTTCTGCCGTTTCACGGCTGCAGGCGTCGAGCAGATCGACTACAAGGACACGGAAACGCTGAAGGACTTCATCGGCGAAAACGGCAAGATCACGCCGGCTCGTCTGACGGGTACGAAGGCGCACTATCAGCGTCAGCTGGATACGGCCATCAAGCGTGCGCGTTTCCTCGCGCTGCTGCCGTACACCGATCAGCACAAGGCGTAATCAGGCGACGCAATAAGGAGAATTCGAATGCAAATCATTCTGTTGGAAAAAGTCGCCAATCTGGGTAACCTCGGCGACATCGTCAAGGTCAAGGACGGTTACGCTCGCAACTTCCTGATCCCGAACCGCAAGGCTCGCCGTGCAACGAAGGAAGCGATCGCCGAATTCGAAGTGCGCCGCGCTGAACTCGAAAAGATTGCCGCTGAAAAGCTGGCGGCATCGCAGGCAGTCGGCGAGAAGCTGAACGGCCAGTCGTTCGAAATCACGCAGAAGTCGGGCGTTGACGGCCGTCTGTTCGGCTCGGTCACGAACGGCGACGTCGCGGAACTGCTGAAGAAGGCAGGTTTCGAAGTCGAGAAGCTGCAAGTTCGCATGCCGGAAGGCCCGCTGAAGATGATCGGCGAGCACAACGTCCAGGTCGCGCTGCATACGGACGTCGTCGTCGACGTCACGATCAACGTGATCGGCGACCACGCGTAAGCGTACGCAAGCTTTCCGGGCGGCTTCCGCCGTCCGGACAAGGGCAGGCGCCCGGGCAACCGGGGCCTGCCTTTTTTATTGCTCGTTCGCCGGTGGCCGGTATGGCGCCGTCCTGTGTAATTCGCGATAATCCCAACCCATGAACGCGCCGCAAGATCCTCAAATCGAATCGCTGAAAGTCCCGCCGCATTCGGTCGAAGCCGAGCAGTCGGTGCTCGGCGGCCTGTTGCTCGACAACGCGGCCTGGGACCGGATTGCCGACTTCCTGTCGCAGGGCGATTTCTACCGCTACGACCACCGGATCATTTACGAGCACATCGGCCGCCTGATCGCGTCGACGCGCCCGGCCGACGTCGTGACCGTGTACGAAGCGCTGACCACGTCCGGCAAGGCCGACGACGTCGGCGGGCTGGCCTACCTGAACGCGCTCGCACAGAACACGCCGAGCGCGGCGAACATCCGCCGCTATGCGGAAATCGTGCGCGACCGCGCGGTGCTGCGCCGGCTCGTGTCGGTTGCCGACGAAATCTCGGCCGATGCGTTCAACCCGCAGGGCAAGGAAGTCCGCCAGCTGCTCGACGAGGCCGAGTCGAAGGTGTTCTCGATCGCCGAAGAGGGCGCGCGCGGCAACCAGGGCTTCCTCGAGATCGGCCCGCTGCTCACGCAGGTCGTCGAGCGCATCGATACGCTGTATCACACGGCGAATCCGAGCGACGTCACGGGCACGCCGACGGGCTTCGTCGACCTCGACCGGATGACGTCCGGGATGCACGGCGGTGAACTGATCATCGTGGCCGGAAGACCCTCGATGGGTAAAACGGCCTTCTCGATGAACATCGGCGAATACGTCGCGGTCGAGTACGGGCTGCCGGTCGCGGTGTTCTCGATGGAAATGCCGGGCACCCAGCTCGTGATGCGGATGCTCGGCTCGATCGGCCGGCTCGACCAGCACCGGATGCGTACCGGCCGCCTGACGGACGAGGATTGGCCGAAACTGACGCACGCGGTGCAGAAGATGAGCGAGGCACAGCTGTTCATCGACGAAACCGGCGGCCTGAACCCGATGGAATTGCGCTCGCGGGCCCGGCGTCTTGCGCGGCAATGCGGCAAGCTCGGCCTGATCATCGTTGACTACCTGCAGCTGATGTCGGGTTCGTCGCAGGGCGAGAACCGCGCGACCGAAATCTCGGAAATCTCGCGATCGCTGAAGAGCCTCGCGAAGGAGCTCGACGTGCCGGTGATCGCGCTGTCGCAGCTGAACCGCGGCCTCGAACAGCGTCCGAACAAGCGCCCGGTGATGTCGGATTTGCGTGAATCCGGCGCAATCGAACAGGACGCGGACGTGATCCTGTTCATCTACCGTGACGAAGTCTACAACCCGGACAGCCCCGACAAGGGCACGGCCGAAATCATCATCGGCAAGCAGCGTAACGGCCCGATCGGCCCCGTTCGGCTCACGTTCCTGGGGCAATACACGAAGTTCGACAACTTTGCTGGAGCGCAGACCTTCTACGGCGAGTAACGCCGGTTGTAAAGTCCTAAATCGCCAAACGTTGTATCCAATCCCGCCGTGCGCACATGCGCGCGGCGCGGCGCGACCGGAAACGGTACAATACCGCCCGTTTTCGTGACAGTAGTTTGACAATCTCTCAGGAATCCCATGTTCGGTCGATTCATGCCCACCGAGGGCAAGTTCTTTGAACTCTTCAACGCGCACGCGAAGCACATCGTTGCCGGCGGGCGCGAACTCGAACTGCTGATCGACAATCTCGCCGATGCCGAGATTCACAAGCAAAACGTGCAGACCGCCGAGAAGGCCGCCGACAAGCTCACGCACGAGGCGATCGATCTGCTGCACAAGACGTTCATCACACCGCTCGATCGCGACGAGATCCACAAGCTGATCACGACGATGGACGACATCCTCGACCTGATGGAAGACGTCGCGACGGCCGTGTCGCTGTACGACGTACGTTCCGTCACGTCGGAAGCGAGCCAGCTCGCGCACATCGTCACGCAGTCGGCCCAGCACGTGCAGCAGGCAGTCGGATTGCTGTCCGACATGAAGCAGTCGGCGCAGATCCTCAAGCAGTGCGAGGAGATCGACCGCTGGGAGTCGGAAGCCGATCGCGTGCTGCGCGCCGCAATGTCGAAGCTGTTCCGCGAGGAAGACGACGTGAAGACGCTCATCAAGCTGAAGGCGATCTACGAGCTGCTCGAAGAGATCACCGACAAGTGCGAGGACGTCGCGAACATCATCGAAGGCATCGTGCTGGAAAACGCCTGAGCGGACCACGATGCATTCGATACAACTCGCCCTATGGATGGTCGCGGCACTCGTGCTCGTCGCGCTCATATTCGACTTCATGAACGGCTTTCACGACGCGGCGAACTCGATCGCCACCGTCGTGTCGACCGGGGTGCTGAAGCCCCAGCAGGCCGTCGTGTTCGCGGCCGCGTTCAACGTGATCGCATATTTCATCTTCCACCTGAAAGTCGCGCAGACCGTCGGTAAAGGCACGATCGACCCCGAGATCGTCGACCACTACGTCATCTTCGGCGCGCTGGTCGGTGCGATCGGCTGGAACGTGATCACGTGGTACTACGGGATCCCGTCGAGCTCGTCGCACGCGCTGATCGGCGGCCTCGTCGGCGCGGCGCTCGCCAAGTCGGGCTGGAGCTCGCTGAACATCGACGGGCTGCTGAAGACGATCGCGTTCATCTTCATCTCGCCGCTGCTCGGCTTCATCCTCGGTTCGCTGTTCATGCTCGGCGTGTCGTGGCTGTATTTCCGCACCGCGCCCAGCAAGGTCGACCGGCGTTTCCGCCGGCTGCAGCTGCTGTCGGCCGGGCTGTACAGCCTCGGCCACGGCGGCAACGACGCGCAGAAGACGATCGGCATCATCTGGATGCTGCTGATCGCGTCGGGCTATGCGTCGGCGACCGCCGATGCGCCGCCGGCGTGGGTGATCGGCGCGTGCTACCTGTCGATGGGCCTCGGCACGCTGTTCGGCGGCTGGCGCATCGTGCGCACGATGGGCCAGAAGATCACGAAGCTCAAGCCGGTCGGTGGCTTCTGTGCGGAAACCGGTGGTGCGATGACGCTGTTCCTCGCCTCCTTCCTCGGCATTCCGGTGTCGACCACGCACACGATCACCGGCGCGATCGTCGGCGTCGGCGCGACGCAGAAGCTGTCGGCCGTGCGCTGGGGGGTAGCCGGCAACATCGTGTGGGCCTGGGTGCTGACGTTGCCTGCGGCTGCGTTGTTCGCGGCCGGCGGATGGTGGCTCGGGCACCAGATCTTCTGATCGCCGACGTAGCCGGATCGGCAATCCGATGCGCCGCAAGCCGAAAGGCTGCGGCGCATTTTCTTTGGGAGCGGGGAGTTCGCGGCGGAACGGGCGGGGCGGCGGCAGATACCGCCAACGTGATTGACTGGCGAGGTTCGGGCAACCGGTCAGTAGCTTCCGTTCGCAAACCGTGCGATCGGATCGTCTGCCGTACTGGTGCGCGGGCTGACGGGCGCGGATTGCGTCGACGCGCGCAATACCTGCACAGGTGGGGGTTCGATACCGCGCGGAGATGCCGGCGCGGCGGCCGGCGGCGGTTCGGCATCGAATGCGGCGGCCTGGGCGGCCGTGAGCGCCGTCGTCGGAATCTGCGTGCCGGACTCGACCGGGGCGGCAGGCGCTGTATTGGCCGTCATCGCGGTCATCCCATCATTCACTGACGTTGCCTGTTGCTGCGCGGCCTGCCTACGCGGTGGCGGCGGTTCGTACGGATCGGCGGCCGGGGCCGCGGGTGCGGCTGCGGCGGTCGTCACGACCGGCGCGGCAGCGATGACCGGCGCAGACGCCTGCGCGGTTCTCGCTTGCGACGAGGCATAGGCAGGCGGCCGCGGCGCGGCGGCAGTCACGACCACCG
>NZ_JAAGPH010000049.1:0-49261 GCF_017104705.1 Burkholderia sp. Se-20373
GGCAGTTCAGGCAGCGGCCCTCGGGCCGCTGCCTGACGCGCTACAGTTTGTCTCTTTTTCTTCATCGGCATATCCATGGCCTTTACACCTCATGATATGCCTCGCCCACGAAATCACGGATAGGTCCGGCTCTGGCCGCCCCGGCCCTTAACGCGCTTCGCACAGACTGGGATGAACTCAAAAGCAGGGTTGTACATCGTATCGTCCGGGATATCGCCGGCGGTGAGCTTTGTCATCTCAATGATTCTCAATCCCATGTCGTACTGTGCATGGAACATGCACCGCTCACATTCGTTGTGCATTCCATTCAATAATTCGACAACAATTTCAGCCGACACAAATTTGGGGCTGCGTGCGTTTGGGCGGGCGACGATATACCGAAGACTGTTGTCACGTCCGTAAGGTGAATTATCAGAATCTCTCAATCTTCCCGCTTCTTTCGTTGTTAGCCACTCGAGAAGGCCTTTTACGCAGGCCTCCCGTGTGTGCAGGGTGCTGTGGCTTCCCGCGCCGCGCTCTTTCATGTAGTCCAGCCACGCGGCGAGGTCTCGACGATTGAGAAGCACTAGCTGTTCGTCAATGCTGAGACTCGGATATAACTGGGCACTTTCTATCCAGCGAGCAAGATACGAAAGGATGCGGCCATATAGCACAATGGTTCCCCAGCCAATGGACAACCCGGCTTCAGCGCGCAACGACCGCAACCATTGATGCATGCTTTCTATAACTGCCCCATGCGAATCAACGACGCTGTAAATCGGATAGGTGCTTTTGGCAAGCGACAAATCCAGCGTGTCACCGCTTGAAAGCACGACAACAGGCGAATCGCTGTTCTCCACTATCACAAACTGTGCTTCCATTGCGGCGTCACTCTTTGAATTCCGATGTGGTGAATCGACATCCGAAACGGGGTCCCCCAACGTCGTGACATACCACTTGTTGTTGTGCGTTCGGATGCTCGTGTGACAGTTTGTTATCCATTCATCGACCAAATATTTTGCCTACAAAGTATCACGTTGCTCGGGGAGCTTTGGGGCTGTACGGGCGCCGCCAAAAAGTTAACGCTGTTAATTTGGTCACCAAGCATGATTCAATTTTCGACTTTGAGGGGTTTGGAGGGCTAATCCTAAAAAGTTTTCATCATTCCAATGTGTTCGCTAGGATTGCGTTTTTGATTTCGTTGTGCAAATTGTTTTTACTTAATGAGGTGGGCTTTTCAATTAGTGTTGGTTTGATTAGCAAGTGTAAAGCGGTGAAGTTCGACGCGTTTCTATATTCAGTACGAAGCTTGTGAGGGAATGAGAAGTTCGGGGGATGTGGAAAACACGTTCGGGCAACGTTGACCTACTGGCCACGGCACCTGTGCCGGATGAGATGGTGAAGGGGAGCGGAGTGAGGTTGAGAGTCTTGACTCTTAGCCGCAAGGAGAGTCACCGGCCTTAACGCGGTTATGTAGCTCCCCCTGCTTTGTTAGAGCAAGGTTCGGAGCGAGTGCGGTTGCCGCCTGCGTAAACTGCTCTTTAAAGTTCGACCTTACCCTGAGATGGCGGCTCGAGTCGCCCTCCGGCGAATAGCGACTGGTGAAATGGCCAAAAAAAATGGTTCCGAAAAACAAGCTGGCTAGTGCGGTGTTTCTACCTGCGAAGTCGAGGAAAACGGTCAAAGATGGTACTTATGTTTTGGTTCGGTAAACACATCTACGAGAACCAGCTCGACATGCTGCAGCGCCAGCTCACGCGCGAGCCTTACGACAGCCCGCGGCTCGAGATTGCCGAGCGCGTGCCGGAATACGCGAAGACGGGCGTCTACGCGCCCGAGTGGCTGGAACTGATCGAACCGTCCGATTTCTCGCTCGTCGGCTACCGCCACCATGAGCCGCTGACCGCACCGATGGCGGTCTGATCGAGCTGCCCGGGCCGCGCGGATGCATTGATCCGCGTCCCGTGGAAAATGGCCCGACCGGTTGATCCCGGTCGGGCCTTTTTGTTTCACGTTTGCGGCGCTTACTGGCGATGCCGCTCTTCGTGACCGCCTGGCGGCGGGTTGCTCGGATGAGGCGCCTCGACGTGCGGCGCCGGTTGCGGCCGCGGTTCCATGCGCGGTGCGGGCATCGACGGACGCGGTTCCATGCGTGGCGCAGGCTGCGGCCGAGGCTCCATGCGCGGCGCCTGCGGTTGCGGGCGCGGCATGTCATGCACGACGGGGGCCGGCGGACGGTACTCGTTCACACGGGGCGGCGCGACTTCGCGATGCGGCGCCGGTTGTGCGAATTCGGCGTGCGGTTGCGGCGCAGGTGCCGCCCGTTCCGGTTGCGATTGCCCATGCTGGGCCGGCGACTGGAAATCGGGGCGCGGACGCGGCTGCGGAATCTGCGCGGTGTTGTCGAGCCGCGGTTGGGGCAGGGCGCGGGGCGCTTCGTTCCGGCTGCCGGGCTGCGCGCCCTGCGGAGTGGGCGCGCCTCCAGGATGTGGTACCGCCGCGCTTCGCACGGGCGGCAGCGCATTCTGTCCCGCCGCGTGAAGCGCGGTCGGCGGCGCAGGGCGTTGACGCTCCATCGGCGTGTGCGGCTGCATCCACGCGGGTGACGGCGTTTCGGCCGCGTGTGCATTGCCGATGCCCGCCGGACCGTTGTTCGCGACCGGCGGATGCGGGACGCCGTTACCGGGGCCGAATGCCTGATGCGGCACCGGGTTGCCGGGCGCCTGCGGCATGCCGCCGTTGGCGAAATGCGCTGCGTTGGGGGTTTCGCCGTTCGCCGGCCGCGCGACATTCGGCATGCCCGGCATCGGCATGCCCGGCATCGGTGTGCCAGGCCGCCCGGCCTGCACGGCGGCCGGCTGGCCTTCGCGAGGCGCGCGAGCCGGTTGCACGACGGGGCCGTGCGGATTCACGAGCTGCACGTTGCGCATCGCCCATGCGCCGCCGTCCGGCTTGCCCGGAATGCGGACCGGGCGAGCCGTATAGTCGGCCGGCACGTTCGTCTTCACGACAGGTGCGCCGGCACCCGGTACGCGCCCGCCTTGCTGCGCGAGGTGGGCCGCCGCCTGATCGCGATACGCGGCCGGCACGGCGGGATTGCGCGTCGCGACGTACGGGTGCTGGGCAATCGCGGCAGGCGGACGGTAGCTCGCGTTGCGCAGCCCGCCCGTGAAGCTCTGGCGCACCGGTGCAATGCCCGGTGTCCCCGGCGTGACGTGCGCGTTGCGCCATTGTTGCGGATCGATGTGCTGCGAGAAGTGCGCGACCGGCTGGCCGTGCACGAACGCGGAGGCCGGTACGGCAGTGATCGCGTGCGGCGCGCGGAAGTTCACGTACGTCTTGTTGATGTTGGTGACATTGGTGATGTTCGTCACGTTCACGGTCTTGTTCACGTTGACGTTGTTCACCACGACGTTGCGGTTCACGCGGTCGTAGTAGTGCGGGCTCCAGCCGCCCCAGCCCGGATGCCACGGTTCGCCCGGGCCGAGCGCGAACCACGCGCAGCCGGCCGCGGCGACGCCACCCACCGTGAGCGCGACACTCCAGTCGGGGCCGCCGCCACCGCCGACGAACGCGACGAGTGCCGGCGCATAGGCCGGCGGCTGGCTGACGACCAGCGGGCCCGGTACCCAGGCCCAGCTATCGTCCACGTATGCCCAGCGGCCGTAGTGATACGGTGCGAAACCCCACGGCGCGTCGTCGACCCACGTCCAGCCCCACGGTGCCTGCCAGATCCAGTGGCCGTCGTGATACGGCGCCCAGTCGGCCGGCGTGTCGTTCGGCACCCAGACCTGGCCGTAGTTCGGGGTTTCGCGCCACGTGCCGTTCGCGTCGAGATCCTGGTAGCCGGGGATGTCGCGGGACACATAGCGGGCCGATACCGAGCGCTCCTCGGCCGCGTCGCGGCTGGCGGCCCACTGGTCGAGCGGATCGGGGCCCGGGGCGGCGGATTGCTGCGCGACCTGCAGGTCGGTGCCCGTGAACACGACCTGCTGCCCGGGCGACAGCGGGTACTGGCCGTTGCTGCCGTAGACAGTCGCACTGCCGCTGCGCACCGTGACCGTCGTGCTCGCACCGTTCGGCGCGACGTCGACGCGATAGTCGCCGGGGCCCGTGATGCCGAGCGCGAGATTAGGCGTGTCGATTTCGTACGATCCGCCGGCCGGCAGATCGCGCACGTGCGTCGATACGGTGCCGAGCCCCACTTTCAGCTGAGTCGTCGTGTCGTCCAGGTTCAGCACCGACAGACTCGTCGATTCACCGAGCCGCACCGCGGTCGAGCCGATATGCAGTTCCGAGCGCGCACCGGCATCGTTCCAGAGCTGGTCGCCGGTCGTCAGCGGCCGGTTCACGGCGGCGTACGACCACGTATCGGTGCCGGCCGGTTCGGTCGTCACGGCGCCCGACAGATAATTGAGCCGCGCGACACGGCTGGGTGGATCGCCGCCCGGTTGCCGTGCGGCGGCCGCATAGGGCGGCGCGCCGGCCGATTGCGCGAATGCGGGGGGCAGTGCCGCAAGCGCGACGAACGCGACCAGCGTGCAGCGGGCGGTTCGCTTGAGCGTGAACAGGGTGGCCATGGTGAGCGTCTTCGTCATTGTCGCGGCGCGTCGATTCGTGCCGTTGAGTTCACAATATCCGCTCGGCCTGTTTCAATGCTCGGTGTTTTGTAAGTCGAATGGCACGCGATGTAACAAAACCTGTCGATCGCGCGCCGTTGTCGTGCAGACGCAATCCAGGCGTCAAGCGGACGTAAGCCACTCGTCGAAAATCTGCTGTCCGGGCACTGTGACGCGCAGCACGCGCGGCCGTGCGGCGCGCTCGATCCAGCCGTGCGCGCAGAAGCGCTCGAGCAGCGCCGCACCGAGTGCGCCGCCGAGATGCGAGCGCCGTTCGCTCCAGTCGAGGCAGCCGCATGCGAAGCGGCGCCGGCGCGTGCGCTGCTGCGCGACGTCGATGCCCCATTGCGCGAGCGCCTGGGTGCCGAGCTCGGTGGTTTCGATCGCATCGCCGTCGGCAAGCAGCCAGCCGCGCGCGGTGAGACCGTCGAAGATGCGCACCGCGAGTTCGCCGGCCATGTGGTCGTAGCAGGTGCGCGCATAGCGCAACTCGGCCGGGACCGTGCGGGACGGCGCCGGTACCGGGCGATGCGGCGCGGCTGCGCGGGCGACGTTCGCGAGCGCCTCGAGCGATGCGGCGATGTCGGCCGATGCGATGCGGTAGTAGCGGTGCCGGCCACGCACGTCGAGCGCGAGCAGGCCGCCCTCGGTCAAGCGCGCGAGATGGGCGCTTGCGGCGGACGGCGACAGCCCCGCGATCATCGTCAGCTCGCCTGCCGGTCGCGCGCTGCCGTCCATCAGCACCCACAGCATCGCGGCGCGCCCCGGGTCGGCGATCAGCGAGCCGATGCGGCTCAGGCCCGGAAAGTGATGGTCGTCTGGGTCAGTCATCGTCGTGTCTCGTCAGGCGGGATGACCTTCAGTGTAGTGGGCGCGCGCATTCGATGTTTCGCTTTTGGCTGAAATGTCGGATGCACTGGCTCGGGCGTCGGCGATGCGGCGGACCCGGGCCGCGGCCGCTTGCGGGGCGCGCGTAGAATGGCCGAAAGCGGCCGCAGCGGGCGGCCGCACGTGACACGATGCAATGATGAAGACGATTTTCTGTTTGCTGGCGGCCGCGCTCGTCTGCGCGGCCTGTGCGCAGGGTGGTGCGGGCGCGTCCGGCGAGCGCGGCGGCAGCATCGAGATGTACGGAACGATCGATCAGGGCATCACGGTGCGCCGCTGACCGAGGCGGTCGTGCGCGCGCTGGGCCCATCGCCGGAAGCCGCGCCACACGGGGCGCCCCGCGACGCGTTGCCGCAGTGCAACGTATAATGGCCCGATTACAGCGCCCCTGCCGCCTGGAGCCAACAAGATGTCCCAACCGTCCGCCGTACCGGCCGCCCTCGACCGCACCGAAACCGTATTCCGCTTCCTCGCCGAGCCGTCGTCCGTGAACTTCGGCGGCAAGGTGCACGGCGGCGCGCTGATGAAGTGGATCGACGAGGTCGCGTATGCATGCGCGGCCGTCTGGTCGAGCCGCTATTGCGTGACGGTCAGCGTCGGCAACATCCGTTTCCAGCGTCCGATCATGGTCGGCAATCTGGTCGAGCTGAAGGCGCGCGTCGTCGCGACGGGCCGCACCAGCATGCACATCCATGTGTCCGTGCATGCCGGCGATCCGAAGGGCGGCATGCTGCGCCAGACGACCGATTGCCTCGTCGTGTTCGTCGCGGTCGACGAAAACGGCAACCCGGTGCCGGTGCCGCCGTTCGTGCCCGAGACCGACGAGCAGAAGGTGCTCGCGAAATATGCGGCCGACGTGCGGGCCGCGCTCGACAAGATCGTCGAGATGAAACCGGAAGAAGTCGCGAAGGGCGCGGTCTGACCGCCGCGGGCGCCGCGCATCGCGCCGCGCCCGCCATCCTGCCTCTTCCTGCCGTTACTGCGACCCGATCATCTGCTCGGGACGTACCCACGCATCGAATTCCGCCTCGGTCAGGTAGCCGAGCGCGAGCGCGGCCGCCTTCAGCGTCGTGCCTTCCTTGTGCGCTTTCTTCGCGATCTGCGCCGACTTGTCGTAGCCGATGTGCGGATTGAGCGCCGTCACCAGCATCAGCGATTCGTTCAGCAGCAGGTCGATCCGCGAGCGGTTCGGCTCGATGCCCACCGCGCAGTGGTCGTTGAAGCTCTGCGCGCCGTCGGCGAGCAGCCGCACCGACTGCAGCACGTTGTGCGCGATCATCGGCCGGAACACGTTCAGCTCGAAATTGCCGCTCGCGCCACCGACGTTGACCGCGACGTCGTTGCCGAACACCTGGCAGCACAGCATCGTCACGGCTTCGGACTGCGTCGGGTTCACCTTGCCCGGCATGATCGAGCTGCCCGGCTCGTTTTCAGGAATCGACAGTTCGCCGAGCCCGCAGCGCGGCCCGCTCGCGAGCCAGCGGACATCGTTCGCGATCTTCATCAGCCCGGCCGCGACCGTTTTCAGCGCGCCGTGAGCGAACACCAGCGCGTCGGCCGCTGCCATTACCTCGAACTTGCTCGGCGCCGTCACGAACGGCAGCTTCGCGAGCCGTCCGATTTCATCGGCGACGCGCACCGCGAACTCCGGATGCGCGTTCAGCCCCGTACCGACCGCGGTGCCGCCGAGCGCGAGTTCGTACAGGTGCGGCAACGCCGATTCGACGTGACGGATGCCCTGGTCGAGCTGCGCGACGTAACCGGAAAACTCCTGGCCGAGCGTGAGCGGCGTCGCGTCCTGCAGGTGCGTGCGGCCGATCTTCACGATGTCGGCGAACGCCTTCGACTTCGCATCGAGCGTCGTGCGCAGCGTGCGCAGCGCGGGCAGCAGGTGGTTGACGATCGCGTACGCGGCCGCGACGTGCATCGCGGTCGGGAAGACGTCGTTCGACGACTGGCCGCGGTTCACGTCGTCGTTCGGATGAACCTTGCGCGCTTCGCCGCGCTCGCCGCCCATCAGTTCGCTCGCGCGATTCGCGATCACCTCGTTGAGGTTCATGTTGGTCTGCGTGCCGGAGCCCGTCTGCCACACGGCGAGCGGGAATTCGCGCGGATGCTTGCCGGCGATGATCTCGTCGGCAGCGTCGATGATCGCGCGCGCCTTGTCGTCGGCCAGCACGCCGAGCGACTGGTTCACGGCCGCCGCGGCGCGCTTGACGATCGCGAGCGCGTGGATCAGCTCGGGCGACTGCTTCTCGGTCGAGATCCGGAAATTCTGCAGCGAGCGCTCGGTCTGCGCGCCCCAGAGCCGGTCGGCCGGCACGGCGATCTCGCCGAACGTATCGCGTTCCATCCGAACTGCTTCGTTCATGATCCACTCCTCCAGAAAAGGGGAAAGGCCGCGCGTGGTCGCGCGGCATCAGACGTAATCAGACGTATCGTGAGGCAGTTGCGCCGCTTGCGCGGCGTCTTGAGATCTTCAGCCGACAAGCATAGCGCCGGCCCGGATTTCGCGTCTTGTCGCGTTCAGCGCGGCGACGTCACGAGCGACGCGCTTTTCAGATGAAAGCGCCACGCCATCAGCACGGCCACGCTGGCGAGTCCGGCCGCGAGGCCCCACCAGAGGCCGCGGGCGCCGAGGCCCACATGGAACGCGAACCAGTAGCCGGTCGGAAAACCGATGCCCCAGTAGCCGAGGGTGGCCGCGAGCATCGGGATGCGCGTGTCCTTCAGACCGCGCAGCGCACCCGACGCGACGGTCTGCGCGCCGTCGACGATCTGGAACACCGCGGCGATGCCGAGCAGCGACGCGGCGAGCGACACGGTGGCCGCGTTGGCCGGATCGTCGAGGTTCAGGTACAGGCCGACGATCGCATGCGGCGCGACGATCAGCACGATGCCCGACAGCGTCATGAACGCGACACCGAGGCCGAGCGCGACGAAGCCGGCATGCCGCGCGGCGACGGGCGCCCCTGCGCCGACCCAGTAACCGACCCGCACGTTGGCGGCCTGGCCGATCGCGAGCGGCACCATGAACGCCACCGACGCGACGTTCAGCGCGATCTGGTGTGCGGCCAGCGACGTCGCGCCGAGCACGCCGATCGTCAGGCCGGTCGCGAGAAACAGCGTCGACTCGACCCCATACGTGATCGCGACGGGCCAGCCGATGCCGATCAGCTCGCCCATCATCGGCAGCTTCGGGCGGGCGGCCGTGACGAAATGACGGAAGCGCTGCCGGCCGTGCAGCAGCCAGATCAGGGCGAATGCGGTGAGCCAGATCGTGATCGTCGTCGCGACCGCTGAACCGAGGAAACCCAGGCGCGGCAGCCCGAACGCGCCGTGGATCAGCCCGTAGTTCAGCACGCCGTTCACGCCGACGCCGCCGATCGACACCCACAGCAGCCGGCGCGCCGCGCCGATCGCCGGCAGGAACGCGCGCATCAGCCCGACGCCGATCAGGCTGCCGAGCGCGGCGAAGCGCAGGATGCCCGTGTATTCGCCGACGTGATGGGCGAGCAACGGCGGCTCGTGGAACATCAGCAGGATCGGTTCGGACAGCGACAGCGCGATGATGGCCGGAATCGCGAGCAGCACGGACAGCGCGAAGCCGGTCCAGTAGATGTGCGGGACGCGCTCGTCGGCCTTGGCGCCGCGCGCATGCGCGACGCTGACGCTGACCGACGACAGCACGCCTTGCAGCACGGTCACGATGACGAAGAAGAAGTTCGCGCCGAGCCCGCCCGCCGCGAGCGAATCGGGGCCGAGCGAGCCGAGCAGCACCGTGTCGGTGACGCTCATCGCCATCTGCGAGAGCTGCGCGATCGCGAGCGGCGCGGCAAGGCGCGCGGTATCGGCGGCATGACTGGACAGGGACGGCGGTGCGGCGGCCGTCCGTGTGAGACCGGAATGCGACATGGAATGGGCGCTCGCGCGGGTGCGGGCCCGCGCTATATGTATTTATTTTGAGAGACGGCTAGCTTACGGCTTTATTCGAACGGTGTCGAACGCGCGCGCCGATGGCCATGTCGCAGGCAGGGGGAACCGTCGGCCCTAGGCTTCGCGCACGGCAATGCGCGTGTCGCCGAGCAGGACGACCTGGCCCGCGCGGATCTTGCAGGTCTTGCGGAGTTCGACCGCGCCGTCGACTTTCACCGCGCCGGACGCGACGATCAGCTTCGCGGTGCCGCCGCTGTCCGCGAGGCCGGTGATCTTGAGGAGGTTGTGCAGCTCGACGTATTCGCCGGTCAGCGTGAAATCCAGATTGGGCATGACGAAGAAGGTGCGCAAAGCGCGGGAGGAATCGCCTCGCATCATACGGCACCGCGGGCCGGCGCGCGAGCGCGGCCGGCTGCGGCACGCAGTTGTTAGGGAGTGTGAGCCATTCGTCAGCAAATGAAACGGTGGGTAACAGTCTGAGAGATTCGAGAACCGGCCGCGCGGGCCGCGGGTCTTCTGTCGTACCTGCTGCGTGTTGTGGCGGGGGACGCAACGGATCGCATCGCTGCGGTTCGGGCGCACAACTTCCTGAGGAGAATTGCCATGTCCAAGATTCGTACGATGCTGATCGGTGCCGCGTTGACGGCGTTCGCCACTTCGGCCGCATTTGCCCAGACGGGTGCGGCGGTGCAGGGTGCAGCCGGTGCCGGCGTACAGGCGCAGACGCCGGCGGCCGGTGCCGGCATGCAGGGCGGTGCAGGCGCGAATGCGTCGGGCAATGCGGCCGGCGGTGCAACCGATGCAGTCGGCGCGGCAGCCGATGGCGCGAAGGACTCGACGTCGTCGGCCGTCCATTCGGCCAAGAAGCATACGAAGCATGCCGCGAAGTCGGCCAAGAGCCATGCCGGCTCGGCCAAGGCGAAGGCCGGCGAAGCAACCGAAGGCGGTGCGTCGGTCGGCGCCGAGGGCGGTGCATCGGCCCAGGGCGCCACGCAGTAAGGGGCGGCCATCCGACGGCCCGGTTCGCGTGGCGCGAACCGGGCTGCTTTCATTTGTCGATACGATCGGCGCGCCGTTACGGCCGCCGTTGGCTTTGCCCTTGGCCCGGCTGACCCTGCGCCGGACGCGCCGCCGTCGGGGTGAATACGTTGCGCAGCCACGCGGCGAGCCGGGCGAAGACGTCGTACGGTTCCTCGACGAAGATCTCCGGCTTCAGCAGCCGCAGGTACTCCATGATCTGCTGCGCTTCCTGCTTCTGGAACGAGCCGTGCGCGAGCCCGAGCCGCAGCAGCCCGCGCAGTTCGCCGAGCTTGTCGCGCGCGGTGCTGCCGACGCTCATCTCGCATGCGAGCTTGGCCTCGTAGACCCGTTGTCGCAGCGATTCCGCGAGCCGCCAGGCAGGCGTCTGCATCAGTTCCTCGAGCGTCTGGATGTCTTGCGCGGCCCCCTTGATCTGCGAGGCGAGCGGATCGATCAGCGACGGGTCGGCCTGCGCTTCGGCGACGATCGCTTTCGCCCAGTCGCGGCAAGCCTTCGCGAGTTCGTCGGGGGTCCATTCGGAGCGCGACGCGAAGCCGAAGCCGAATTCGCCGGCCTGTCGCATCAGGATCGCGACGACGTCCGGAAATTCCTTGTCGAGCGTGCGTTTTGCCCACGCGTACTGGCCGCCCTGCAGCATTCGCTGCACTGCGTGTTCGGTCAGCGGCACCATGTTGTCGAGCAGCTTGGCGCGCAGGAAATCCTCGAACGACGGCGTCGCGAACTGCGGGTCGAGTTTCAGCGACACGCGGACGAACGCGTCATAGTCCTTGCGTAGGGACTCGAGTGTGTCGTCCTTGAGGGAAAGGGTGATCTGGCCCATGAATCGTCTCGATGGCGGCCCGTGCAAGCCGGCGGCCGGCACGGCGCACCGGGACGGGCGCAGCGTCGACTGACCGGTGCGCGCCGAGGCCGGTGGCGGGTATTCATTCCCTATATCGGCGTGCCGGGCGGAAACTTGAGCGCGCGCGACCGAGCGTTTGCTCAGGCGGGCAGCCAGTGGGGCAGCACGACCCCTTGCCAGAAAAAGAATACCGCGAGCCCCACCGCGATCGTCACGAGCGGGCGGCGGGTGGCGGCCGACACGAGCACGGCGGCGAGCGCGCCGACGAGCTGTGGATTGCGCCAGGTCAGCTCGGCGGTGCCGCCGTGCGGCGAGACGACCATCGGCACGATGATCGCGGTCAGCACGGTGACGGGCACGAAGCCGAGCGCGGTTCGCACGAGCGGCGGGAAGGTCAGGCGCTCGCCGAACAGGAACAGCGTCGAGCGGATCGCGTAAGTGATGACGGCCATCCCGAGGATCAGCAGCGCGTAGCTCACGATGCAGCCTCCGTGCGCGAGCCGGCGCGCGTGCGTTCGTGCCGCAACGTGAGCGCGACGCCGACCGCGACGCCGGCGGCGACCGCGCCGAGCAGCCCCAGCTTGTACGGCCAGCCCTGCCAGAAGTAGGCGAGCGTGCCGGCCGTCACGGCCGCCGCGAAATAGCGCAGCGTGCCGAGTTGCGGGACGACGATCGCGATGAAGGTCGCCGCCATCGCGAAGTCGAGGCCGAGCGACTGCAGGCCCGGGAATGCCGCGCCGAAGCCGATGCCCGCGAGCGTCCAGACCTGCCAGTTCAGGTACATCGCGAGCCCCGAGCCGAAGAAGTAGTGGGGGCCGATCGCGCCCGGCGGGAAATGCCGGTAGTGCGCATAGGCGACCGCGAACACCTCATCGGTCATCAGTGCGCCGAGCGTCGCACGCCAGCGCAGCGGCAGGTGGGCGACATAAGGCGCGAGCGTCGCGCTGTACAACAGGTGTCGCAGGTTCACGATCAGCGTGGTCGCGAGCACGACGACGAAGCTCGCGCTGCCCGCGATCAGGCCGAGCGCGATGAACTGCGCGGAGCCCGCGAACACGGCGAGCGACATCAGTGCGCCATGCCATGCGGCGAGCGGGCCGCCGCCCACGAGCGTGCCGAAAATCACGCCGAACGGGGCGGCGCCGATCATCATCGGGATCGTGTCGCGCGCACCGTCGAGCCATTCGTTCAATGGGCGGTGGGCAGGCGATGCGGGTATCGGATTCAAAGGGTGCTCCTCCATGAACGGGAGGATAGCGAGCAGGGGGCGTGCCGGCTTGTATGTTCTTGCGCTTGCGGGAGGGCGGTATCGCGGTGGCGGGGCGGACGCTGCGCGTCAACTCGCCTGCCAGCGCCCGGGCGGCACGCCGAACATGCGTTTGAAATGCCGGGTGAAGTGGCTTTGGTCGACGAAGCCGCTGGCCGCCGCGACGTCGGCGACGGGCACGCCCGCGCGCAGCGGCGCCAGCGCGCGCTGCAAGCGTAACTGGTTGCGCCACGCATGCGGCGGCATGCCGGTCGTGCGGGTGAACAAGCGCGCCGCATGGAACGGCGACAGGCCGGCCGCCTGCGCGACTTCGTCGAGCGTCACCGTGCACACGAGGTCGGCGGCAAGCCGCTCGCGCATGACGTCGACGCGCGGTTCGTCCGCCGCGAGCGGCGCCGGTCGCGGCTGTGCGTCGGCATGGCGCACGATCAGCGTCGACAACGCATCGAGCATCGCCGTTTCGGCGGCGAGCGGATCGTAGGCGCGCGGTGCGCCGCTCGCCGGATCATGCGCCGGCTGCCCGTGCGTCTGCAAGGTCAGTGCGCGTTCGCTGCCGGCCTCCATCATCCGGTGCGCCAGCGTGAGCCGGGCTGCAAGATCGGCGTCGCGAATCACGTCGGGCGCAAACCACGGCGCGTCCTGCGGGCGGCCGGCGATCGAACAGGTGAGTTCGCGAATGAAGTCGACCGGAATGTAGCTGACGCGATAGCACCAGCCTTCATCGGCCGCGCGCGACCCCGTATGCACCTCGCCGGGATTGATGACGGGCACGGAGCCGGTCTCGGCGACATAGCCGTTGCCGCGATAGGTGAAGCGCTCCGCACCTTCGAGAATCACGGGGATCGTGTACGCGTCGTGCCAGTGGGGGGCGAACGCATGATCGCGATAGGTGGCCGTGAGGAGGTCCGCGTCCGGCAGCAGCGGCGTGCGCCAGTAGCGTGCGGAGTCGGGAAGGCGGGTGGCGGACATGATCGGGCGCGGGAGCGGTCGAATCGACAGTGTATCGCTCGCGCGCCCGGCAGGCGCGGGCTTTACTTGACCGGAATCGTCGTGCCGGCCGGCATCGGTACCGCGGTGACGGCGTTCTTCGGGCTGCCGCTCACGATGCGGTCGCTGTAGGTCAGGTAGACGATCGTGTTGCGCTTGGTGTCGACCACGCGCACGACGTGCAGGGTCTTGAAGATGAACGACATGCGCTCGCTGAACACGTCGGTCTGCTGCTTGAGCGGCTCCTTGAAGCTGATCGGGCCGACCTGCCGGCATGCGATCGACGCTTCGCTCGGATCCTCGGCGACGCCGAGCGTGCCCTTGATCCCGCCGGTGCGGGCGCGCGACACGTAGCAGGTCACGCCGTTCACGATCGGATCGTCATACGCCTCGACGACCACGCGATCGGAGCCCGTGACGCGGAAATGGGTGTTGACGCTGCCGACTTCCTCCGCGTGCGCGAGCGGCGCCGCGGCGAACGCGGAAAGCAGGAGGGCGAAGGGGGCTGAGCGGAGTAGGCGATGCTTCATCGACGGAACCGGATGCGAATGCGGGACAGTGACTCTAGCATGCGCGCGACCGGACGATGAAAGCCGAATGGCAGGCCGGAAAAACAAAAGGCCCGTCGAATGACGGGCCTTTCGCTATTTGGCTCCCCGACCTGGGCTCGAACCAGGGACCTACGGATTAACAGTCCGGCGCTCTACCGACTGAGCTATCGGGGAATAAATCGGTACATCTGCATGCGTGTTTGTCTACCAGCAAAAAGCCCGTCCACTTTCAACGGGCCTTTGCGTTTTTGGCTCCCCGACCTGGGCTCGAACCAGGGACCTACGGATTAACAGTCCGGCGCTCTACCGACTGAGCTATCGGGGAACAAACAACAACAGCAGAGAAACGAGATTATATGGAGCGTTGATCAGGTCGTCAATACTTTTGAGCCGCGGCGCACAAAAAAATTTCTGCGGCCGCTGCGCGATCAGCGCTCGAGCAGGTGCAGCTTGTCCTGCACGTCCTTCCACTCGTCCGCGTCGGCGGGTGCCGGCTTGGTCTTCGTGATCGACGGCCAGTCCTTCGCCAGCTCGGCGTTCAGCGCGGTGAACTGCTGCTGGTCGCCCGGAACGTCTTCTTCGGCATAGATCGCATTGGTCGGGCACTCGGCGACGCACACGGCGCAGTCGATGCACTCGTCCGGATCGATGGCGAGAAAGTTGGGACCTTCACGGAAGCAATCCACCGGGCACACATCCACGCAGTCCGTGTATTTGCACTTGATGCAGCCTTCGGTCACAACGTGAGTCATTAAAACGCTCCTGCTTGGCGGTATATATGGGGTGGCGTTTGCGCCAAAACCGGCATTGTAACTGAAGCGCAAAACCCGCATGGCGTGGTCGGCTATCCGGCTTATATCGTTTCGTGATTAGTTTATGGGGCCCGCCACGGGGCGCCGAAGGGACACCCCAGCGGCAGTGCGTGCCCGATACGCCGGAACGGGCAGTGCGACCGGAGCGGGGGGCGGCAGGCGGTTTCACGATGGTCCGGCCCGCATTCGGGTAACATGGCCGACAGACCGGGCGGCGCGCGGTGCGCCGGGGCCCGGTCACGATATTGGCGCTGCCGTCATCATGATCATCACTTCGCTGCTCGACACGGATCTCTACAAGTTCACGATGATGCAGGTCGTCCTGCATCACTTCCCCGCTGCAAGCGTCGAATACCGTTTCCGGTGCCGCACGCCCGGCGTCGATCTCGTGCCGTACATCGACGAGATCCGCGACGAGGTGCGCGGCCTGTGCGCGCTGCGTTTTTCCGACGTCGAACTCGACTACCTGCGGCGGATGCGCTTCATCAAGAGCGATTTCGTCGACTTCCTCGCGCTGTTCCACCTCAACGAGAAGTACATCTCGATCACGCCGTCGCCGAAGGGCAACGGTGAAATCGACATCGAGATCACGGGGCCGTGGCTGCACACGATCCTGTTCGAGATCCCGGTGCTCGCGATCGTCAACGAGGTGTATTTCCGCAATACCCAGCGCGAGCCCGACTATCGCGAAGGCCGCGAGCGGCTGCGCGAGAAGATCAAGCTGCTCGGTGCGAAGCCCGAATTCGCCGACTGCAAGATCGCCGACTACGGCACGCGCCGGCGCTTCTCGAAGGTCTGGCACGAGGAGGTCGCGCTCACGCTGCGCGACGGCCTCGGCCCGCAGTTCGCGGGCACCAGCAACGTGCTGTATGCGATGAAGCACGGCATCACGCCGCTCGGCACGATGGCGCACGAGTACCTGCAGGCCTGCCAGGCACTCGGCCCGCGGCTGCGCGATTCGCAGATCTACGGCTTCGAGATGTGGGCGAAGGAATACCGCGGCGACCTCGGGATCGCGCTGTCTGACGTCTACGGGATGGATGCATTCCTGAACGACTTCGACATGTACTTCTGCAAGCTGTTCGACGGCGCGCGCCACGATTCGGGCGATCCGTTCGAATGGGGCGAGCGGATGCTGCGTCATTACGAGATGAACCGCTGCGACCCGCGGACCAAGGTGCTCGTGTTCTCGGACGCACTCGACATCCCGAAGGTCATGCAGTTGTACGAACGTTTCCGCGGCCGCTGCAAGCTCGCGTTCGGCGTCGGCACGAACCTCACCAACGATCTCGGCTACGTGCCGCTGCAGATCGTGATCAAGATGGTCCGCTGCAACGGCCAGCCGGTCGCGAAGCTGTCGGATTCGCCGGGCAAGAGCATGTGCGACGACAAGGCGTATCTCGCCTACCTGCGCCAGGTGTTCGGCATCGCGCAGCCGGTCGAGGAAGACGCGTCGAAGTAAGCGTCGGCCGAACGGCCAAAACCGCGCGGCGGCGAGGGCGGCCGGTATAATCCGACGGTATCGCCCGCCAACGTCACGAGGACCGTTCATGGACACTTCCGCTGCCCGTCGCCAGATCCTCGCGCGCATTCGCGCGGCGCAGGGGCGTGCGGCCGAACCCGATGCGGCCGAGCGCGACGGCGTTGCCGATTATCTCGCCCGTCATCCGGAGGGCCCGCGCCCGCCGGCGCCGGCCGATCTGGTCGCTGCATTCGTCGACGAAGCCGTACGCCTGTCGACGACGGTCGACGAAGTCGCGACGCTTGCCGACGTACCGGCCGCCGCGGCTCGCTACCTTAGCGCTCACGGCCTGCCGACGCAGGCCGTCGCGTGGCGCACGCTGGCCGATTTCGACTGGGCGGGCGCAGGCCTGTCGGTCGAATGCCGCAAGCCGCGCGACGGCGATCTGGTCGGCCTCACCGGCTGCTTTTGCGCGACTGCCGAAACGGGCTCGCTGGTGCTGCTGTCCGGTCCGGACACCTATGCGTCGGCCGGCCTGCTGCCGGAAACGCACATCGCGATCGTTCCCGCGTCGCGGATCGTCGCCGGTCACGAAGACGCCTTTGCGCTGATCCGCTCGGAGCGCGGCGAATTGCCGCGCGCGGTCAACTTTGTGTCGGGCCCGTCGCGCACGGGCGATATCGAGCAGACCATCGTACTGGGCGCGCACGGCCCGTACCGCGTTCACGTGATCGTCGTACGGGGCGCATGACGCGCCCGCTGCATCCACTACCACTCGAACAAGGAAGTTCTGCATGAAACGACATGCCGCCTGGGCGGGCATGGCGTCGGCGATCGCGCTTGGCGCCATCCCCGCGCTTGCATCGGCCGCAACGCTCGACGGTGCCACGCTGTCCGCTCTCTGGGGCATCCCGTTCGCCGGGATCCTGCTGTCCATCGCACTGTTCCCGCTCGTCGCCCCCGTGTTCTGGCATCACCACTTCGGCAAGATCGCGGCCGGGTGGGCGGTCGTGTTCCTGGTCCCGTTCGCGTTCGCGTTCGGCGCGGGCACCGCGTTCGGCACGCTCGTGCATGCGCTGCTCGAGGAATATATCCCCTTCATCGTGCTGCTCACCGCGCTCTATACGGTCGCGGGCGGCATCTGCGTGAACGGCAACCTGCACGGCACGCCGAAGCTGAACACCGCGATCCTCGCGCTCGGCACGCTGCTCGCCAGCGTGATGGGCACGACGGGTGCGGCGATGCTGCTGATCCGGCCGCTGCTGCGCGCCAACGACAACCGCAAGCATGTCGTGCACGTCGTGATCTTCTTCATCTTCCTCGTCGCGAACGCGGGCGGCTCGCTGTCGCCGCTCGGCGATCCGCCGCTGTTCCTCGGTTTCCTGAATGGCGTGAGCTTCTTCTGGACGACCACGCACCTCGCACTGCCGATGCTGTTCATCTGCGCGGTGCTGCTGACGCTGTTCTTCGCGCTCGATACGTACTTCTACCGGAAGGGCGGCGAGGAGCGGCCAGCCGTGCTCGACCCGACGCCCGACAGCGACCGGCTGTCGATCGACGGCAAGATCAATTTCGTGCTGCTCGCGGCCGTGATCGGCCTGGTGCTGATGAGCGGCGTGTGGAAGCCAGGCATCACGTTCGACGTGTGGGGCACGCACGTGGCGTTGCAGAACCTCGTGCGCGACGTCGCGCTCGTGGGCGTGACGCTCGCGTCGCTCGCGCTGACGCCGCGTTCCGCGCGCGAGGGCAACGCGTTCAACTGGGCGCCGATCGAGGAAGTCGCGAAGCTGTTCGCGGGAATCTTCGTGACGATCGCGCCGGTGATCGTGATCCTGCGCGCCGGTGCCGACGGCGCATTCGCGCAGATCGTCCATCTCGTCACGGGGCCGGACGGCAAGCCGATCGACGCGATGTACTTCTGGGCGACCGGCATCCTGTCGTCGTTCCTCGACAACGCACCGACCTATCTCGTGTTCTTCAACCTCGCGGGCGGCGATGCGCAGTCGCTGATGACGACCGGTGCGTCGACGCTCGCCGCGATTTCCGCGGGCGCGGTGTTCATGGGCGCGAACAGCTATATCGGCAATGCGCCGAACTTCATGGTGAAGGCGATCGCCGAATCGCGCGGCGTGAAGATGCCGAGCTTCTTCGCGTATCTCGGCTGGGCGCTGGTCGTGCTGATACCGGTATTCCTGCTCACGTCGTGGATCTTCTTCACGGCGTAAGCTGACGATTTTCAACCTGGAGCGGGTGATTCCAGTGGCGCATGGCGCGCCGCGATCCGCCCGCGGCATGCGGAGATGGCGATGCAGAAGATCCTGGTCGCGCGTCCGATCTTTCCGGACGTGATCGAGCGACTCCAGCAGTATTTCGACGTCGACTGGAACAACGGCGACGCACTCGCTCCCGATGCGCTTGCCGCGCGTCTGGCCGACAAGGACGGTGCGCTGACCGCCGGCGATCCGGTCGGCGCGGCGGAACTCGCGGCAGCGCCGCGCCTGCGCGTCGTGGCGAACATGGCGGTCGGCTACAACAATTTCGACATGGCCGCGTTCAACGCGGCGAACGTGCTCGGCACCAACACGCCCGACGTGCTGAACGAGTCGACCGCCGATTTCGGCTGGGCGCTGATGATGGCCGCGGCCCGCCGGATCGCCGAATCCGAACACTGGCTGCGCGCCGGCCACTGGCAGAAGTGGGCGTACGACGGTTTCCTCGGCAGCGACATCTACGGCTCGACGCTCGGCGTCATCGGGATGGGGCGCATCGGCCAGGCGCTCGCGCGCCGCGCGCGCGGCTTCGGGATGCAGGTGATCTATCACAACCGGTCGCGGGTCGCGCCCGAGATCGAGGCCGAACTCAATGCCGAATACGTGTCGAAGGACGCGCTGCTTGCCCGCGCCGATCACGTCGTGCTCGTGCTGCCGTACACGAAGGAGAACCATCACACGATCGGCGCGGCCGAGCTCGCGAAGATGAAGCCCACCGCGACGCTGACCAACATCGCGCGCGGCGGGATCGTCGACGACGCGGCGCTGGCCGTCGCGCTGCTCGACGGGACGATCGCCGCGGCCGGCCTCGATGTGTACGAAGGCGAGCCGACGGTCCATCCGGCACTGCTCAAGGTGCCGAACGTCGTGCTGACGCCGCATATCGCAAGCGCGACCGAAAAGACGCGCCGCGCGATGGCGAACCTCGCCGCCGACAACCTGATCGCCGCGCTGGGCGAAGGGCCGCGCGCAGGGCAGCCGCCGAATCCGATCAACCCTGACGTGATCGGGAAGCCGCGCGCATGACGATGACGTTGTTGCTTGCGGCGGTCGTCGTGCTGGCCGTCGCGCTTGCGGTGGCGATCGTCGCGCTCGTGCGTGGCGGCGGCCGCCACGACGATGCGGCGATACTCGGCGACCAGATCGAGGACACCGCGCATGCGCAGGCGCGCGCAGTCGAGCGGCTCGAACGCGAATTGCGCGGCGAGATCGTCGAGAACGCGCGCGGCTCGCGCACCGAGCTGGCCGGCAGCTTCGCGCAGCTTCAGCAGACGCTCGCCGCACAACTGACGAGCGTCGCGACCGTGCAGAACAACCAGATCGAGGGTTTTGCACAGCAGCTCGGCAAGCTCGTCGCCGGCAACGCGCAGCAGTTCGACGCGATGCGCGAAAGCATGCAGCGCCAGGCGCAGCAGGCGCGCGAGGAGCAGACGGGCGCGCTCAGGCTGTTCGGCGACACGTTGCACCGGCAGCTCACGCAACTGACCGAAGCGAACGACCGCCGGATCGGCGAGGTGCGCGCGACGCTCGAACAGCGGCTGAAGGAAATCGAGACGAACAACGCGGCGAAGCTCGAGGAGATGCGCCGCACCGTCGACGAGAAACTGCACGCGACGCTCGAGCAGCGGCTCGGCGAATCGTTCAAGCTCGTGTCGGACCGGCTCGAGCAGGTGCATCGCGGGCTCGGCGAGATGCAGACGCTCGCGGCGGGCGTTGGCGACCTGAAGAAGGTGCTGACCAACGTGAAGACGCGCGGCACCTGGGGCGAAGTGCAGCTCGAGGCGCTGCTCGAACAGATGCTGACGCCCGAGCAGTACGCGAAGAACGTCGCGACGGTGCCGAAGAGCAGCGAGCGCGTCGAGTTCGCGATCCGGCTACCGGGGCGCGAGGCCGGCACCCGCGACGCGCCACCCGTATGGTTGCCGATCGATGCGAAATTCCCGCGCGAGGACTACGAGCGGCTGATCGACGCGCAGGAGCGTGCCGATGCGGTGGCGGTCGAGGAAGCGGCCCGCGCGCTCGAGGCGCGCGTGCGGCTGGAGGCGCGCACGATCGCCGAGAAGTACGTCGCGCCGCCGCACACGACCGATTTCGCGCTGCTGTTCCTGCCGACCGAAGGGCTCTATGCGGAGATCCTGCGCCGCCCGGGGCTGACCGACCTGTTGCAGCGCGACTATCGCGTGACGGTCGCCGGCCCGACGACGCTCACCGCACTGTTGAACAGCCTGCAGATGGGGTTCCGTACGCTCGCGATCGAGCAGCGGTCGAGCGAGGTGTGGCAGGTGCTCGGGGCGGTGAAGACGGAGTTCGGCAAGTTCGGCGACGTGCTCGCGCGCACGAAGTCGCAGCTCGAAACGGTCACGCGCTCGATCGAAGCCGCCGAGCAGCGCACGCGCGTGATGAACCGCAAGCTGAAGCAGGTCGAGGCGCTACCGGGCGATACGGCGGCAGGGCTGCTCGGTGCGGAAGGGGCCGACGGTGCCGATGCGGACGACGCATGACGCACATGGCCGACATCGGCTGGAAAGCAAAAACGGGCGCCGCGGCGCCCGTTTTCTTTTGACGCGATGGCCGGCGTGGCCGGCTCGCGGTCAATGCCCGGCGAGCGTATCCAGTGCGTCGCCCGTGACGCGAACGATGCGCCAGTCGGGCAGCACGGTTGCGCCCATCTTTTCGTAGAAATCGATCGCCGGCTGGTTCCAGTCGAGGACCGACCATTCGAAGCGTCCGCAACGGCGCTCGACGGCCAACGCAGCGAGGTGACGCAGCATCGCGGTGCCGAGGCCCGTGCCGCGCTGCGACGGCCGCACGTAGAGGTCCTCGAGATAGAGGCCGCGACGGCCGAGGAACGTCGAGTAATTGTGGAAGAACAACGCATACGCGACGATCGCGCCGTCGTGCTCGGCCACCCGTGCCTCGGCGGCAGGCTGCTCGCCGAACAGCGCGTCGGCGAGATCGGCCTCCGTCGCGACGAACAGGTGTGCGAGCTTCTCGAATTCGGCCAGCTCGCGCATCAGCGCGAGGATCGCGCCGACGTCGCGTGCGTGGGCCGCGCGGATCAGCGGTGTGCCGCTCACGCTTCTTCCGGCGGGTCGGACAGCACGATCTCGATGCCGCCGAAGCGCGATGCGACCCAGTTGTATGCGTGGCACGCGATCCACAGCAGCACGAAGCCGAGGATGGCGTTCAGCAGCAGCGCGCTCAGGATCGTGCTCAGTTCGACCATCCCGTAGCGGACGTACGCGACGAGAATGCCGAGCAGCACGATCGGTACGCTGAACGTCAGGTAGACGAGGATCAGCGCTTTTGCGGTCTGTCCCGCGGCGATCGACGAAATTTGTTTCTTCATGTGCGGATTGCCCCCGTAGAGATATACCGATAGTGGAATTCAGATCAGGCCGTCGAGCGGCAGGATGTCGACCGGGGTGCCCGCGTCGACTGCCGCGGTATCGTGGCCCAGGACGATGAAACAGTTGGCGGCCGAGAGGCCGCTCAGCGACGCGGAACTCTGCGAGCCGGCCGGTGCGACGTGCCAGCGGCCGTCGGCGGCGCGCGTCGCGATGCCGCGCAGGTAGTCGGTGCGGCCCGGGCGCGTCTTCAGCGCTTGCGTGCTGAGTGCGGTATGCATCGCCGGCGGCTGCGCTTGCGCGCCGGCCAGCGTCAGCAGCGCGGGGCGCACGATCGCGTAGAACGTCACGGCAGACGCGACCGGGTTGCCGGGCAGCCCGAAGAACAGTGCGTATCCGGCGCCTTCGGCCGCGCTCGCGAGCGTGCCGCACGCGAGCGGCCGGCCGGGACGCAGCGCGAGGCTGGCGAACGTCACGTCGCCGAGGCGTGCCATGACGTCGCGCGTGAAGTCGGCCTCGCCGACCGATACGCCACCCGACGTGATCACCGCGTCGGCCTGTGCGGCGACCGCGCTGCGCAAGGCGGCTTCGAGCGCGGCCGGGTCGTCACGGACGAGCCCGAGATCGACCGCGTCGACATGCAGCCTTTCGAGCATCGCGATCAGCATCCCGCGGTTGCTGTCGTACAGTGCGCCGGGGCCGAGCGGCTCGCCGGGCTCGCGCAGTTCGTCGCCGGTGGAGAACACGGCGACGCGCACGCGCCGGCGCACCGCAACTTCGGTGATGCCGAACGACGCGAGCAGGCCGAGATCGGACGGCCGCAGGATGCGGCCTGCGGCAAGCGCGCACGCGCCGCGCGCGAGATCCTCGCCGGCCTTGCGGCAGTTCGCGCCGCGTGCGATGTCGTGCGCGGCGAAGTGGATCGTGTCGCCGTCGACGCGCACGCGTTCCTGCGGAATCACCGTGTCGCAGCCGGCCGGCATCGGCGCGCCCGTCATGATGCGCACGCATGATCCGGCCGCCACGGCGCCGTCGAACGGATGGCCGGCGAGCGCGGTGCCGGTGACCGCCAGCGTGACCTCCGCTTGCGGCGATGCGTGCGTGCCCATCCTGCCGTCGAACGCATAGCCGTCCATCGCCGAGTTGTCGTACGCGGGAATGTCGAACGGGGCGTTCACGTCGGCCGCGAGCACGCGGTCGAGTGCCTCGCGCAGCGTCACCGTGTCACACGCGTCGACCGGCGCCGCGAAGCGGCACGCGAGCGCCTGCGCGTCGGCGAGCGACAGCGGGGCATCGGAATCGGGTGCGTTTCGGGGGGCGGGCGAGGATTGCGTGATCATCAGTCGGACTGCGCCGCAAGGCGTATCGGGTTCGTGGCCGGTGGCGCGAGGAGGGTGCCTGGGCGCGGGTTGCGCGAGCGGCGGGCGGGAACCGCACGGGTGCCGTCAGCGGCGGGCCAGCGCGGCGAGTTCCTGCCAGGAGTTGGCATTGTAAAACGCACGCTCGTCGTGAAACTCGACTTCGACCGTCTTGTGGCGTGCGTACCACGCACGTACCTTGCGGTCGCCGGCGGCGAGCCGGGTGGCGAGATCGTCGGCCAGCGACGTGCGCAGCAGCGCGAACGTCGGCTGCGGCGAGCGCACTTGTTGTGCGTCGACGGTTACCGCCATGGCGATGTCGGCCTGCCGCGCGTCGAGCGCCGCCTGCAGCCGTGCGACGAGGTCGGCCGGCAGATAGGGTGTATCGCATGGCGAGCACGCGACGAGCGGCGCGCGTGCCGCCCGCATGCCGGCGAGCAGGCCGGCGAGCGGGCCGGGGAAGTCGGGTGTTCCGTCCGCGACGATGCGCGCGTCGAATGGCGCACCGAGTTCGGCGTAGCGATCGGCATGGCGATTCGCGCTGATCAGCGTCTCGTCGACCTGCGGCGAGAGCCGGCGCAGCACGTGCAGCGCGAGCGGCGTGCCGTCGAGCAACTGCAGGCCCTTGTCGACGCCGTCCATGCGGGTGGCACGCCCGCCTGCGAGCAGCAGGCCGGCAATCGTGGGAGCGGCGGAAGCGGGCATCGTAAGCGGGCGGGATGGGCAGCGTGCGTCAGCCGCCGATATACGACATCTCGACCCGCTTGCCGGCGCCGTCGGGCAAGGCGTCGGCCGACGCGCTGCCGCGCAGCTGCGAATAACGGTCGGTGCGGGCCTGCCAGATGCGGGCGATCGCGGTCGCGATCTCGGCGTCGCTCGCGCCGCCGCGCACGAGGGCGCGCAGGTCGTGGCCGGTCGACGCGAACAGGCACAGGTACAGCTTGCCTTCGGTCGACAGCCGCGCGCGCGTGCAGTCGCCGCAGAAGGCCTGCGTGACGCTGGAAATCACGCCGATCTCGCCGCCGCCGTCCGCATAGCCCCAGCGCTGTGCGGTTTCTGCCGCCGTGTGCGGATCGAGCGGCACGAGCGGGAAGTGTTCGGCGATCCGTGCGATGACGTCGGCCGATGGCAGCACCTCGGTCATGTTCCAGCCGTTCGACGTGCCGACGTCCATGTATTCGATGAAGCGCAGGATCACGCCGGTACCGCGGAAACGCTCGGCCATCGGCAGGATCTCGCTGTCGTTGGTGCCGCGCTTCACGACCATGTTGACCTTGACCGGTGCGAGCCCCGCGGCCTGGGCCGCGAAGATGCCGTCGAGCACGTCGGCGCTCGCGAACTCGGCATCGTTCATGCGCTTGAACAACGTATCGTCGAGCGCGTCGAGGCTGACCGTCACGCGGGTGAGCCCGGCGTCCTTCAGCGCGCGCGCCTTGCGTGCGAGCAGCGAACCGTTGGTCGTGAGCGTCAGGTCGAGCGGGCGGCCGTCGTGCGTGGTCAGGTGGGCGAGGCGCTCGATCAGGAATTCGAGATTCTTGCGCAGCAGCGGCTCGCCGCCCGTGATACGGATCTTCTCGACGCCATGTGCGACAAAGAGTCGCGCCACGCGTTCGATTTCCTCGTGCGTGAGCAGCGCGCTGTGCGGCAGGAACGGGTAGTCCTTGTCGAAGACGGCGCGCGGCATGCAGTACACGCAGCGGAAGTTGCAGCGATCCGTCACCGAAATGCGCAGGTCGCGCAGCGGCCTGGCGAACGTGTCGGCCAGCGTGCCGTCCGGGGCGTGCGCGACGCCGGAGACGTCCGGCATCCCGCTGACGTCGGCGAGAGGAATGATGCGTCGGGACATGTTGAAAGAAGTGCGAACCAGACCTCTATTTTAGCCGTAAGCGGCGGACGGGGCACCCGCAGCGCGGACATGAAAAAGCCCGCCGGAGGCGGGCTTTTCCTGGTCGGACGATGCGTCGATCAGTGATGCGTCGTTTCGACCTGCTGCATCGGGGCCGTATCGACCGGCGGCAGTGCCTTGCGTTCGCGCGGTACGCGAGCCGGACGCGGGAGGCGCGACGCGGCTTCCTGCGCAGCGGCGAACTTGCCGGCGTCCGTGTTCACCCAGACGAGACCAGCCTGCTCCAGCACGGTATCCAGGCTCGCCGAAGCGGGCGCGGCTGCCGGTTGGGCGGGGGCCGGGGTCGGTGCCGGTGCGGCGACGGCCTCGACCGGCGCGGCTTCGACATGAGCCGGCTCCGCAGCCACCGGAGCGGCTTCGGTCGTCACGGCCGGTGCGGCTTGCTCGACGGGGGCCGGCTGCGGCGCCTCGACGGCGACAGGTGCTGCCGGCACTTCGAACGCGTCGGTCGGCGAAACCGCGACCGGAGCCGGACCGGCTTCCGTATCGACGGCCGGTGCGACCGGTGCCGGTTCCGCTGCCTGGGCGACCACTGCTGCTTCGACCGGCGCTGCCTCGACGTGTACCGGTGCCGGTTGCGGCTCGACAGCGGCCGGTGCTGCCGGTTCGGCATGGTGCTCGACCACGGCTTCGGCGACGACGGCGCTTGCCGCGGCGGCTGCCACGACGACTGCCGGTGCGGCCGGGTGGGCCGGTTCGGCAGCAGCCGGTGCTTCCGGCGTCACGGCTTGCACCGTCACGTCGCCTTCTGCGCCTTGCTCGGCGTGGTCGACGACTGCGCCGTCTTCCTCGCGCTCGCGACGACCGCCGCGGCGGCCGCGACGGCGACGGCGACGTTCCTCGCCATCACGCGCGCCGGCTTCCGCATCGGCTGCCAGTTCGGCGCCGGGCAGGGCTTCTGCGACGGCCTTGTCGGCTTCCGAGTCCGGATGGGTTTCGCCGCGGGTGACGGTTTCCAGCGTGGCCGCATGCTGAGTCGGCTTGCGGCGCTCGCGACGTTCCTGGCGCTCGCCACGACCCGCGGCTTCAACGCCTTCCGGCTGCTCGACACGCTCGCGCGGTTCACGCGGTTCGCGGTTCTCGCGCGGTTCGCGCGGCTCACGGCTTTCACGCGGCTCGCGGCCTTCGCGCGGGCTACGGCCCTCGCGACCTTCGCGGTTCTCGCGACCCTCACGCGGTTCACGACCCTCGCGCGGTTCGCGGCCTTCACGCGGCTCACGAGCCTCACGCGGTTCGCGCACTTCCTTGCCTTCGCGCTCCTGGCGTTGCGGCTGGCCACGGCCTGCCGCGACCTGGTCGCGGCCGCCTTGCGCCTGCTGGGCGCCGCCGCGACGGTTGCGGTTGCGATCGCCGCCGCGTTCGCCGCGTTGCTCGGATTTCTCGGCGCGATCGCCGCGAGCCGGACGGGCTGCCTGCTCCTTCGCCGGGGCCGGAGCAACCGGTGCGGGTGCGGGCGCCGGCGATACGCCGAACAGGCCCTTCAGCCAGCCGATGAAGCCGCCGGTTGCCGGTGCGACAGGCGCGGGCGCTGCAACGGGTTCGACCGGGCGCTGCGGTGCCGGGCTCGGGGCCGGACGCTCGGGCGTGATGCCCTTGACCGCGGCTTCCTGCTTCGGCTTCACTTCCGCCGCGCGCTTGCTGTAGCCGGTTTCCGACTCGAGTTCGCGGGCGGCTTCCTCGGCCATCTTCCAGGACGCGCGCGGGTCGTCGAGACGTGCGTCGTCGTGGCGCAGGCGCTCGAGCTTGTAGTGCGGCGTATCGAGGTGCTTGTTCGGGATCAGCACGATGCCGACCTTGAAGCGCGACTCGATCTTGTTGATTTCCTGACGCTTTTCGTTGAGCAGGAAGGCGGTCACCTCGACCGGCACCTGGCAGTGGATCGCCGCGGTGTTTTCCTTCATCGCTTCTTCCTGAATGATCCGCAGGACCTGCAGCGCGGACGATTCGGTATCGCGGATGTGACCGGTGCCGTTACAACGCGGGCAGGTCACGTGGCTGCCTTCCGACAGGGCCGGACGCAGGCGCTGGCGCGACAGCTCCATCAGGCCGAAACGGGAGATCTTGCCCATCTGGACGCGCGCGCGGTCATGCTTGAGCGCGTCTTTCAGACGCTGCTCGACTTCGCGCTGACTCTTCGCCGATTCCATGTCGATGAAATCGATCACGATCAGGCCGCCGAGGTCGCGCAGGCGGAGCTGGCGGGCGACTTCGTCGGCCGCTTCGAGGTTCGTGCGGGTCGCCGTTTCCTCGATGTCCGCGCCCTTGGTCGCACGCGCCGAGTTTACGTCGATCGCGACGAGCGCTTCGGTGTGGTCGATCACGATCGCGCCACCCGACGGCAGCGGCACCGTGCGCGAGTACGCGGTTTCGATCTGGTGTTCGATCTGGAAGCGGGAGAACAGTGGCACGTCGTCGTGGTAGCGCTTCACCTTCGCGACGTTGTCCGGCATCACGATGTCCATGAATGCGCGGGCCTGATCGTGGATTTCGTTCGTGTCGATCAGGATTTCGCCGATATCGGGCTGGAAATAGTCCCGGATCGCGCGGATCACGAGGCTCGATTCCAGATAGATCAGCATCGGCTGGCCGGGGTTGCCGCTTTGCGACGCCGCTTCGATCGCGCGCCACAGTTGCAGCAGGTAGTTCAGGTCCCACTGCAGTTCCTCGGCGCTGCGGCCGATGCCCGCGGTACGGGCGATCATGCTCATGCCGTCCGGGATCTGCAGTTGCGCCATCGTCTCACGCAGTTCCTGACGCTCGTCGCCTTCGATCCGGCGCGACACGCCACCACCGCGCGGATTGTTCGGCATCAGCACCAGGTAGCGGCCGGCGAGCGAGATGAACGTGGTGAGGGCAGCGCCCTTGTTGCCGCGCTCTTCCTTCTCGACCTGGACGATCAGTTCCTGGCCTTCGCGCAGGGCATCCTGGATGCGCGCGGAGCGCATGTCGATGCCTTCCTTGAAGTACTGGCGGGCGACTTCCTTGAACGGCAGGAAGCCGTGGCGGTCTTCGCCGTAGTTGACGAAGCACGCTTCGAGCGAAGGCTCGATACGGGTGATGACACCTTTGTAGATATTGCCTTTGCGCTGTTCGCGCCCGGCTGTCTCGATGTCGATGTCGATGAGCTTCTGCCCATCGACGATGGCGACGCGCAGCTCCTCCTGCTGCGTCGCATTGAACAGCATGCGTTTCATGAACGACTCCAGGCGGCTCTGCTGGCGGCGCCTCGCGATTGTCAGTCGCGAGGGCGGGAACGACGGCAGGCCGCACCTTGTTGTGTTGTCACGAGCACGCTGGAGCGGGAACGATGGCGGGGAGAATTGCCTGAAGAGGCGCTTGGGCCCGAAAGACGGGGCCGGCGGCCATAGGGCACCTGCGAACACGGCTTCAAAGCACGGCGTCCACACACCGCACGCTGTCAAAGCGCGCTAAGCCTGAGGCCGGGCACTGCCGCGGGGCGCGTCGCCATGCGACGCGCGTGCCAACGGGCGGCAGATGCTGCGGCTCGGGCCGCAGCGGGGAGTATCGAATCCAGCCCGACTTTCCCGCCTGGGGTGTACTTCCCTGGTTTGACGTCGCCAGGCCCCGCACGCTTCGCGGAGCCAAATCGGGCGCAACGCCGTAATTTTCGCAACCGGCAGCCTGCGCGGACGCACTTCGCGCCGTCGGGCTACCGATCAAATTCTTTTCAACCAACTTTCCGTTACCGCGGCGCCTTGCCGACCGAATCCGCCTGTGGGCGCGATCCTTGCCGACGGGCGGCGCCGTGCGTGCAACTTGCTGCATCTCTTTGATTAGGGGCGAGCAGCAGACCCCCGGCGCAAGTAAAATAACGGTTTGCGCTTGCGCCTTGCCCGGTTGGTCCGGGCCGGCCGGTGAGGCCGCCCGCAACGTCAGGCTGGGCAAAATTATATTCAGTATGAACGAGTTAGGCAAAATATCCCAGAATTCGGTCGCAAGCGGCCAGGTATCGATGATCGAGATCGACGAAAACTCGGCCGGTCAGCGTATCGACAACTTCCTGTTGCGCGTCTGTAAAGGCGTGCCGAAAAGCCATATTTACCGGATCCTACGCAGCGGCGAAGTGCGCGTGAACAAGGGCCGGGTCGATGCGCAATACCGGCTCGCGTTCGGCGACATCGTCCGCGTGCCGCCCGTGCGCGTGGCCGCCGCCGACCTCGCGCGTGCCGAAGCCACCATCGTGCCGCCCGCGCACTTCGACGTGCTGTTCGAGGACGACGCGATGCTCGTCATCAACAAGCCGGCCGGGGTGGCGGTCCACGGCGGCAGCGGCGTCGCGTTCGGCGTGATCGAGCAGATGCGCCAGGCGCGCCCGCGCGCGAAATTCCTCGAACTCGTGCACCGGCTCGACCGCGAGACGTCCGGGATCCTGATGCTCGCGAAGAAGCGCACGGCACTGGTGGGCCTGCACGAACAGATTCGCGAGAACAAGATGGACAAGCGCTACTTCGCGTGCGTCCACGGTGAATGGCAGTCCGACTGGGGCCGCCGCCGCGCGGTGAAGGCGCCGCTGTTCAAGTATTCGACCCCGGAAGGGGAGCGCCGCGTGCGGGTGCAGGACGACGGGCTGCCATCGCATACGGTGTTCAACCTCGTCGACCTGTGGCCTGAGTACGCGCTTCTCGAAGCGGAACTCAAAACGGGTCGGACCCATCAGATCCGGGTGCACCTTGCGCATCTCGGCCTGCCGATCGCCGGCGACGCCAAGTATGGCGATTTCGCACTGAACAAGGCGCTGGCGCGCGCGAATGCGCAGCCGTCGTTGAAACGGATGTTCCTGCATGCGTACCGGCTGCGGCTCGCCCACCCGCTGACCGGCGAGGCACTGCAGTTCGATGCGCCGCTGCCGGACGAATGCCGGCGCTTCCTCGATCAACTCAGCGCACTGCGCGATACCGCCTGAACCGCATGGCTCGACAGCAATTTGACCTGATCGTCTTCGACTGGGACGGCACGCTGATGGATTCGACTGCGCACATCGCGCACAGCATCCAGGCCGCATGCCGCGATCTCGGCTTGCCCACGCCGTCCGACGAGGCGTCACGCTACGTGATCGGCCTCGGCTTGCGTGATGCGCTGCAGATTACGGCTCCGACCCTCAATCCGTCCGACTATTCGCGGCTCGCCGAGCGCTACCGCTATCACTATCTGCTCGACGATCAGCGCATCGAGTTGTTCGCCGGCGTGCGCGAACTGCTCGCCGAGCTGCGCGACACGGGCTATCTGCTCGCCGTTGCAACCGGCAAGGGTCGGGTCGGGTTGAACCGCGTGCTCGACCAGTCGAAGCTGACGAGCCTGTTCGATGCGACGCGCTGCGCCGACGAAACCTTCTCGAAACCGCATCCGGCGATGCTGCACGAACTGTCGCGGGAATTGGGGCAGGACCTGTCGCGCACGGTGATGATCGGCGACACGACCCACGACCTGCAGATGGCCGCGAGTGCCGGGGCCGCTGGCGTCGGTGTCGCGTACGGCGCACACACGGCCGACGCACTGGCCGCGCTCGCGCCGCGCTTCGTCGCGCCGGACGTCGGCGCGCTGGCCGCGTGGCTGCGGGAGTACGCATGAGCGCGGCGCCGGACGCCGTGCGCGTGTGCGCATCGGATGCGCTGGCCGACGGCGGCGCCGGCGTGCGCGTCGACGCGACGCTGCGCGGCGAGCAGGCCGTCGTGTTCTTCGTGCGCTACGAGGGCCAGGCATACGGTTACCTGAATCGCTGCGCGCATGTGCCGATGGAGCTCGACTGGGCCGAAGGGCAGTTCTTCGAATCGTCGGGCCTCTACCTGATGTGCGCGACGCATGGCGCGATCTACGAGCCGAACACCGGCAAGTGCGTCGGCGGCCCGTGCCGCGGTGGCCGCCTGCGGCCGGTCGAGGTCGACGAGCGCGACACGTCCGACGGGCGTGCGGTATTCTGGGTGCCCGACGCCGACCTGCGTCCCGCCGTTCCCGCCACGACCGACTAACGACAACCCTGCATGGCCGACCAACCGAATTCCCCCGATTCCTCCTCCCGTTCCGATAGCCGTGAACCGAACTGGGAGCGTGCGGCGCTCGAGCGGATCGCGCTCGCGGCCGTCAAGGAGCAGCGCGCGGCGCGGCGCTGGAAGATCTTCTTCCGCTTCGCGTTCCTCGCCGTATTCGTGCTGTTCGCGTTCGCGCTGATCGATTTCTCGAGCGACTCGAAGTTCTCGTCGAGCGGGCGGCATACGGCGCTCGTGACGATCGACGGCGAGATCGCGGCCGGCGTCAACGCAAACGCCGACGACATCAACACAGCGCTCGACGCCGCGTTCGACGACGACGGCACGGCCGGGGTCGTGCTGCGGATCAACAGCCCGGGCGGCAGCCCGGTGCAGGCCGGGATGGTCTACGACGAGATCCGCCGGCTGCGCGCGAAGCATCCGGACAAGCCGTTGTATGTCGTCGTGACCGACATGTGCGCATCGGGCGGCTATTACATCGCGTCCGCGGCCGACAAGATCTTCGTCGACAAGGCGAGCATCGTCGGGTCGATCGGCGTGCTGATGGACGGGTTCGGCTTTACCGGTCTGATGGGCAAGCTCGGCGTCGAGCGGCGCTTGCACACGTCGGGTGAAAACAAGGGCTTCTACGACCCGTTCTCGCCGGAAACGCCGAAGATGGACGCGCATGCGCAGGCATTGCTCGACCAGGTGCATGCGCAGTTCATCAAGGCCGTGAAGGATGGCCGCGGCAAGCGGCTGCACGAGACGCCCGACATGTTCTCGGGGCTGTTCTGGACCGGCGAGAAGAGCGTCGAGCTCGGGCTGGCGGACGGTTACGGCACGACCGACACGGTCGCGCGCGACGTGCTGAAGGCGCCGGATCTCGTCGACTATACGGTGAAGGAAAGCCTGACGAACCGCGTCGCGCGCAAGTTCGGCGCGGCCGTCGGCGGCGCCGCGATGAAGGCACTGACGGCCGGCGGCGCGTCGGTCAGCCTGCGCTGACCGGAGGCGGGCGGGCCGCGATGGCCCGCCATTCAGTGCGCGGATCGCCTGCCGCGTTCAGTTCGCCAGCAGCAGGAAGATCGCGGGGCGCTTGTGCAGATTCGGCGCAGGTGCCTTTTTCCAGTCCGCGACGGTACGGCTCGCGATCGTCTCGGTCGGGAGGGTCAGGTCGGCCGCGACGCAGATCTGCGTCGACGGCGCGCAGGTCGCGACGAGCGTGTCGAGCATTGCCTGATTCCGGTACGGCGTTTCGATGAAGATCTGCGTCTGGCGCGCCTTGCGTGACAGTTGCTCGAGTTCCCGCAGGCGTTTGGCGCGCGCGGCCGCGTCGACCGGCAGGTAGCCGTTGAACGCGAAGCTCTGGCCGTTCAGGCCCGATGCCATCAGTGCAAGCAGGATCGAACTCGGCCCGACGAGCGGCACCACCTTCACGCCGCGCTCGTGCGCGCGGCGCACCAGCAACGCACCGGGATCGGCGACGGCCGGGCAGCCGGCTTCGGACACGAGGCCGGCGTCCGCACCGGCCAGCACGGGCGCGAGCAGCCGGTCGATGGCGCCGGCCGGCGTGTTGACGTTCAGTTCGCTGATCTCGATTTCCTGGATCGGGCGCGTCGTGCCGATCTTCTTCAAAAATGCACGCGTCGTCTTCGCGTTCTCGCCGATGTAATAGCCGAGCGTGCCGGCGCGCGCCTGCACGGCCGCGGGCAGGACGGCCGCGAGCATCGATTCGTCGCCTTCGCCGAGCGTGTTCGGGACGAGGTAAAGCGTGCCGGCGGTCATGCGCGGTCTCCACGGGTGATTGCAAACAACGGATAGTCGGCGGCGCGCAGCATCCGCGTGAGCGCGATCAGCGGCAGGCCGACGAGCGCGGTCGGATCGTTCGAGTCGATCGCGTCGAGCAGCGCGATGCCGAGCCCTTCGGACTTCGCGCTGCCGGCGACGTCGTACGGCGTTTCGGCGCGCAGGTACGCGTCGAGTTCGGCGTCGGGCAGCGAGCGGAAGCGCACGTGCGTGACGATGTCCTCGACCTGCGCTTCGCCCGTCCGGCTGTCGTACAGGCAGAGCGCGCTGTGGAATTCGACTGCGCGGCCCTGCATCGACACGAGTTGCGCGAGCGCGCGCTCATGGGTGCCGGGCTTGCCGATCTGGAGCCCGTCGAAGGTCGCGACCTGATCCGACCCGATCACGAGCACGCCGTCGGGCGCGTCGATCGTCGCCGCGACGGCGCGCGCTTTCGCGCCGGCGAGCCGCAGGGCGGTCGCGGCCGGCGTTTCGCCGTCGTGCGGGGTTTCGTCGAGCTCGGGCGACACGACGTCGAAGGGGAGGCCGAGGCGCTCGAGGAGCGCGCGGCGGTAGCGTGAACTGGAGGCAAGAATCAGCCGCGGCGGGCGGCAAACGGTATCCGGCATGGTCGGTTGGATCGGTGAGTCGTCAGGTGTTGTGCGGCGTTGCGCGGACGCAAGCTTAAGTGATTGACCGCAAAAGGTAAAACAGGTATGCTTTCCCGCTTTTCGTCGGCAGGCTTCCGTTGTGGTGGCGCCTGCCGGGTCTTCGGAAGTAAAGTACGTCATCCGCGGATGAGCCGTACGCGAGCGGTACCAAGCCGGATTCGCAAGTCAGCCTGTAGGCAGGAGCGCATATGAACACTTCTTCTGGCAAACCGGCTGCGGCGCTTGATCCGCATGCAATCGACCTGTTCGAGTTCGCCCGCAGCGGGCGGCAGGCAGCGGGTGCGGTGCGCCTCTCGCAACTGCCGCGCATGTTAAACGAAGTGCCTGCGGACGCGCCAGATCGCGACACGGTCTTCACATGGCAGGCGGAAGGGTTCACCCAGAAGGAATTGCAGGACGACGGCGCCGACGGGCAGCAGCCGTATCTGCGCCTTGCGGTGCACGGTGATGCGTGGCTCACGTGCCAGCGCTGCATGACCCCGTACGACCAGACGTTCGACGTCGACATGACGTACCGGGTCGTCGCGACCGAAGAAGAAGCTGAAGAATTTCCGCTCGACGACGATGAAGCCGATGTGATCGTGGGTTCACGCCAGTTCGATCTCGTCGACTTGATCGAAGAGGAATTGCTGCTTTCGTTGCCGCTCGTGCCCAAGCACGAGGTTTGCCCGGCAGTTCACGAAAGCCTCGTGTCGGGTGCGAGCGGTCCCGCGGAAGAGACGGACGAAGAGTCCGGCGAAGCCGGGGACGAAGGCAAACGGCCGAATCCGTTCGCAGCGCTGGAAGTGCTGAAGAAGGACGGTGACGGCACCAAGAAACACTAAGCAGTTGTGGCGCGGGAAGGCGTAAAGGCTTTGGGCCAGGGTAGTTAAGCGCCGGATCGGGCTGTGTTAGAATCCGGAAAATTATTTAGGAGTTAGTCATGGCAGTCCAGCAAAACAAGAAGTCGCCGTCGAAGCGCGGCATGCATCGTTCGCACGATTTCCTGACGGCAGCGCCGCTGGCAGTCGAGCCGAGCACGGGTGAAGTGCATCTGCGTCACCACGTCAGCCCGAACGGCTACTACCGCGGCAAGAAAGTCGTCAAGACGAAGAACGACTAAGCGTCAAGTCACGCGTTGCGCGCTACGCTTGCCGTTCGCGTGACAACTGGTTCGCTTGACACTTTCCTGGCTCAACAAAAAGGCGGCATTCAACTGCCGCTTTTTTGTGCCTGAAATTCGTCGCATTCCATGACCGTAAAGCTCACAATCGATTGCATGGGAGGCGACCACGGCCCGTCCGTGACCGTTCCCGCGGCAGTCAAGTTCGTCCGCGCGCATCCCGATGCGCACCTGATGCTCGTCGGCATCGAAAGCGCGATCCGCGCTCAGTTGAAAAAGCTGAAAGCCCTCGACGATCCCGCGCTGACCATCGTTCCCGCCACCGAAGTCGTGGCGATGGACGACCCTGTCGAAGTGGCGCTGCGCAAGAAGAAGGATTCTTCGATGCGCGTCGCACTCAACCACGTCAAGGAAGGCGCGGCGCAGGCCTGCATTTCCGCCGGCAATACCGGCGCGCTGATGGCCGTTTCCCGTTACGTACTCAAGACGCTGCCCGGCATCGAGCGGCCCGCGATCGCGTTCGCACTGCCGAACCCGACCGGCTACACGATGATGCTGGACCTCGGCGCGAACGTCGACTGCGAGCCGCAGCACCTGCTGCAGTTCGCGGAAATGGGGCACGCACTCGTGGCGGCGCTCGAGGGCAAGGAACGTCCGACGATCGGCCTGCTGAACATCGGCGAAGAGGTGATCAAGGGCAACGAGACGATCAAGCGCGCAGGCGAACTGCTGCGTGCCAGCACGCTCAATTTTCGCGGCAACGTCGAAGGCAACGATATCTACAAGGGCACGGTCGACGTGATCGTGTGCGACGGCTTCGTCGGCAACGTCGCGCTGAAGACGTCCGAGGGGCTCGCGCAGATGCTGTCGGACATCATCCGCGAGGAGTTCGGCCGTTCGCTGATGTCGAAGCTGATGGCGCTGCTCGCGCTGCCTGTCCTGATGCGTTTCAAGAAGCGCGTCGACCACCGCCAGTACAACGGCGCGGCGCTGCTGGGGCTGAAAAGCCTCGTGATCAAGAGCCACGGTTCGGCCGATGCCTACGCGTTTGAGTGGGCGATCAAACGCGGGTATGATGCCGTCAAAAACGGCGTGCTGGAGCGCCTCGCGCGCGCGATGGCGGATAATTCAGTGTCGCTCGGCGAAGGCGAACACGACGCGGGCGGTGCGGGTCATGCAAGCCCGGCCGCAGGCCATCACGCCGACCCTTCCGCTGCGCAATCCTCTAAAGCATAAATGGCCCAATCGACTCTCTATTCCCGCGTGCTCGGCACGGGCAGCTACCTGCCGCCTGACCGCGTCACGAACCAGCAGTTGACCGATCGCCTTGCGAAGGAAGGCATCGAGACGAGCGATGAATGGATCGTTGCGCGCACGGGTATCCATGCGCGCCATTTCGCCGCACCGGACGTCACGACCAGCGATCTCGCGCTCGAGGCGTCGCGTCGCGCAATCGAAGCCGCCGGCATCGATCCGCAGTCGATCGACCTGATCATCGTCGCGACTTCGACCCCCGATTTCGTGTTCCCGAGCACCGCGTGCCTGCTGCAGAACAAGCTCGGCATCAAGAACGGCGGCGCGGCATTCGACGTGCAGGCCGTGTGTTCGGGATTCGCGTACGCGATGGCGACGGCCGACAGCTTCATCCGCAGCGGCCAGCACCGCACGGCGCTCGTCGTCGGCGCGGAGACGTTCTCGCGCATTCTCGACTTCAAGGACCGCACGACCTGCGTGCTGTTCGGCGACGGCGCGGGCGCGGTGATCCTGTCCGCATCGGAAGAGCCGGGCGTGCTCGGCAGCGCGCTGCACGCGGACGGCAGCTATTCGCACATCCTCTGCACGCCGGGCAACGTCAATCGCGGCGTGATCGAAGGCAGCGCGTTCCTGTACATGGACGGGCAGGCCGTGTTCAAGCTCGCGGTCAACGTGCTCGAGAAGGTCGCGATCGAGGCGCTCGCGAAGGCGAATCTCGCGCCCGAACAGATCGACTGGCTGATTCCGCACCAGGCCAACATCCGCATCATGACCAGCACCTGCCGCAAGCTCGGCCTGCCGCAGGAGCGCATGGTCGTGACGGTCGACCAGCACGGCAACACGTCGGCCGCGTCGATCCCGCTGGCGCTCGATACCGCGGTGCGCGACGGTCGCATCCAGCGCGGCCAGCACGTGCTGATTGAAGGCGTCGGCGGCGGCTTCACCTGGGGCGCGTCGGTCTTCCGCTACTGATCCGCGGCGCGCGACTGCTGCGCGCGGATCCCATCGGCGCGCCATTCGTGCGCCGTCCGAATCGATTCAATTGGGGACGATATGAAATTTGCATTCGTATTTCCGGGGCAGGGCTCGCAGGCGGTCGGCATGCTCAACGCATTCGCCGATCTGGCCGTCGTGCGCGAGACGCTCCAGGAAGCGTCCGATGCACTCAATCAGGATCTCGGCAAGCTGATCGCCGAAGGCCCGGCCGAAGAGCTGAACCTCACCACCAACACGCAGCCCGTGATGCTGACCGCAGCCTATGCGTGCTATCGCGCGTGGCAGCAGGCAGGCGGCCCGGCGCCGGCGATCGTCGCCGGCCACAGCCTCGGCGAATACACGGCGCTCGTCGCTGCCGGCGCGCTCGCGTTCAAGGACGCGGTGCCGCTCGTGCGCTTCCGTGCGCAGGCTATGCAGACGGCCGTGCCGGTCGGTCAGGGCGGCATGGCCGCGATCCTGGGCCTCGATGACGATACGGTGCGCGCGGTCTGCGCCGAAGCCGCGGAAGCGGGCGTCGTCGAAGCGGTGAACTTCAATGCACCCGCGCAGGTCGTTATCGCAGGCAACAAGGCCGCGGTCGAAAAGGCCTGCGAGATCGCGAAGGCGAAGGGCGCGAAGCGCGCACTGCCGCTGCCGGTGTCGGCGCCGTTCCATTCGTCGCTGCTCAAGCCGGCATCGGACCAGCTGCGCGATTACCTTGCGAACGTCGACGTCAAGGCGCCGCAGATTCCGGTCGTCAACAACATCGACGTCGCCGTGGTCAGCGATCCGGCTGCGATCAAGGATGCGCTGGTGCGCCAGGCCGCGGGCCCGGTGCGCTGGGTCGAGTGCGTGCAGCACATCGCCGGCACGGGCGTCACGCACGTGATCGAATGCGGTCCGGGCAAGGTGCTCGCCGGCCTGACGAAGCGCATCGACGGCACCCTGACGGGCGCGTCGGTATTCGATCCGGCTTCGCTCGACGAAGCACTCAAGCTGGTGACCGCCTGACGCGGTGCCTTTTCTCAAGAGACGGAAATTCGATTCATGGACAAGACTCTCGATAAACAGGTTGCGATCGTCACCGGCGCATCGCGCGGCATCGGCCGCTCGATCGCGCTCGAACTCGCGCGCCTGGGTGCGACGGTGATCGGCACGGCGACGAGCGAATCGGGCGCCGCTGCGATTACCGCGGCGTTCGCGGAAGCGGGCGTCACCGGCCGCGGCGCGGTGCTGAACGTCAACGACGCGGCAGCCGCCGAGGCGCTGATCGACGCGACGGTGAAGGAATTCGGTGCGCTGAACGTGCTCGTCAACAACGCGGGCATCACGCAGGACCAGCTCGCAATGCGGATGAAGGACGAGGACTGGGACGCGGTGATGGACACCAATCTGAAGTCGGTGTTCCGCCTGTCGCGCGCGGTGCTGCGCCCGATGATGAAGGCGCGTGGCGGCCGCATCATCAACATCACGTCGGTGGTCGGCTCGGCCGGCAACCCGGGTCAGGTCAACTATGCGGCTGCGAAGGCCGGCGTGGCGGGCATGACGCGTGCGCTTGCGCGTGAAATCGGCAGCCGCGGCATCACCGTGAACTGCGTGGCGCCGGGCTTCATCGACACCGACATGACGAAGACGCTGCCGGAAGAACAGCAGGCCGCGCTCAAGACCCAGATTCCGCTCGGCCGCCTCGGCAGCCCGGAAGACATCGCCCATGCCGTCGCGTTCCTCGCATCGCCGCAAGCCGGTTACATCACCGGTACGACGCTGCACGTGAACGGCGGCATGTACATGTCGTAACGATTTTCGTTTACCATCCGCGCCGTATCCCGTTTTTCAGGCGGATCGGCGCTTGATCGACCATCAAGCCAACGCGCGTTTTGGCGTCAGCAAACCTGATAAAATGCGCGCACTTGTAAATCTGAACTTTCCCTCGGAGGGGTAATGGACAACATCGAACAACGTGTCAAGAAGATCGTCGCTGAACAACTGGGCGTCGCGGAAGCCGAGATCAAGAACGAAGCTTCGTTCGTGAACGACCTGGGCGCCGACTCGCTCGACACGGTCGAGCTGGTGATGGCTCTGGAAGACGAGTTCGGCATGGAAATCCCGGACGAAGAAGCAGAGAAGATCACGACCGTTCAGCAAGCGATCGACTACGCTCGCGCAAACGTCAAGGCGTAAGCGCCTTTCGCGCTTGTCCGCCACGTCGCCGCGATCTTCGCGATTGACGCGCCATCCTGCCGGCTTCGCGCCGGACGGACTAACAGCCACAGGGCTCGCAGGGCTGGTTCCTGTGGCCTCTGTGGCTTTTGTTTTTGTCATCCAATAATGGAAAAGAGGTTACCGTGAGCCGCCGTCGTGTTGTTGTTACAGGCCTGGGGCTGATTTCGCCTGTTGGCAATAATGTTGCCGACGGCTGGGCCAATCTCGTCGCCGGCAAGTCCGGTATCGCCACCGTCACGAAGTTCGATGCGTCGAACCTCGCCTGCCATTTCGCGGGCGAAGTGAAGGGTTTCAGCGCCGAGGAGTACATCCCGGCGAAGGAAGCCCGGAGCATGGATACGTTCATCCATTACGGCATCGCCGCTGGTGTCCAGGCCATCAAGGACAGCGGGCTGGAAGTGAACGAAGCCAATGCGGAACGCATCGGCGTGATGGTCGGTTCCGGCATCGGCGGCCTGCCGATGATCGAAGATACGCACCAGACCTACGTCGATCGCGGCCCGCGCCGGATTTCGCCATTCTTCGTGCCGGGTTCGATCATCAACATGATCTCGGGTCACCTGAGCATCATGTTCGGCCTGAAGGGCCCCAACCTCGCGGCCGTGACGGCCTGCACGACCGGCCTGCACAGCATCGGCCTCGCAGCGCGCCTGATCCAGGCCGGCGACGCCGACGTGATGGTTGCGGGCGGCGCCGAATCGACCGTGTCGCCGCTCGGCATCGGCGGTTTCGCTGCAGCGCGTGCGCTGTCGACCCGCAACGACGATCCGGCCAGCGCATCCCGTCCGTGGGACAGGGACCGCGACGGCTTCGTGCTGGGCGAGGGTGCCGGCGTGATGGTGCTCGAGGAGTACGAAGCGGCGAAGGCGCGCGGCGCGAAAATCTACGCGGAAGTCTCGGGCTTCGGCATGACGGGCGACGCATACCACATGACCGCGCCGAACATGGACGGCCCGCGCCGCTGCATGGTCGCGGCACTGCGCGACGCCGGCGTGAACGCGGACGAGGTCCAGTACCTGAACGCGCACGGCACGTCGACGCCGCTGGGCGACAAGAACGAGTCCGACGCGGTGAAGGCGGCCTTCGGCGAGCATGCGTACAAGATCATCGTGAACTCGACGAAGTCGATGACGGGCCACCTGCTGGGCGGCGCGGGCGGCCTCGAATCGGTGTTCACGGTGCTGGCACTGCACAACAACGTGTCGCCGCCGACCATCAACATCTTCAACCAGGACCCGGAGTGCGATCTCGACTACTGCGCGAACACCGCGCGTGACATGAAGATCGACGTTGCCGTGAAGAACAACTTCGGCTTCGGCGGTACCAACGGCACGCTGGTGTTCAAGCGCGTCTGACGCCGCAATCGCTTGACGAGTCCATTCGATGCTCCGGCCGGGCGCCCGCAACGCTTTGCGTTGCGGGCCTCGGCCGTGTCGTATTTCGTGCTGGCCGTGTTCGTCGCGTCGGCTACCGCGTCGGCCTATCTGTTCTGGGCGCCGCGCGCGGGCGCGGCCGCCGGCGCAGGTGTGTCAGCCGTGACGGCCGCGCTGCTGGCCGTGTGCGCTGCGCGGGCCTGTGCCCGCCGGCTGCCGGCCGAGTTGCAGATCGACGCATTCGGGGAGGTCGCGGCGTTTGGCCGCACCGGGCGCCTGCTGGCACGTGGCCGCGTGACGGGGCATGCGCACTGGAGCAGCCTGCTGCTGGTGCTGTCGGTCGGGCAGGGCGCCCGGCGGCCCCGGCCGCTGCTGATTCCGGCCGATGCGCTCGACGCCGCATCGTTCAGCGCGCTGTCCGTGCTGGCGAGAACGGCGGGCGCGGCGGGGCCGGTTTGACGGCGGCACGGTTACCTACCGTAACCAGCGGCCGGCGCGGGAACGCTACAATAGCGCTCCGCGTTGCATCCCTAGTTAACGGATTTGTCAGGTGAGTGAAAAAGAAATCGATCAGGCTCTGGTCGAGCGCGTACAGAAGGGCGACAAGGCAGCGTTCGAACTCCTGGTCTCCAAATACCACCGCAAGATCATTCGGCTGATTTCGCGCCTCGTGCGGGATCCCGCCGAGGTCGAGGATGTGGCCCAGGACGCGTTCATCAAGGCGTATCGTGCGCTGCCGCAATTCCGCGGCGAATCGGCGTTCTATACGTGGTTGTACCGAATTGCCGTCAACACGGCGAAGAACTACCTTGCGACGCAAGGCCGCCGGGCACCGACCTCGACGGAGGCCGATGCGGAGGAAGCGGAAACTTTCTCCGACGCAGACCAACTAAGGGATATCAACACGCCTGAGTCGATGTTGATGAGCAAGCAGATTGCCGAGACGGTCAACGCTGCCATGGCTCTGCTGCCCGAAGAACTGCGCCAGGCAATTACGCTGCGCGAGATCGAGGGCCTGAGCTACGAAGAGATCGCGGAAATGATGGGCTGTCCGATCGGGACGGTTCGGTCGCGGATCTTCCGCGCACGCGAGGCAATCGCTGCCAAATTGCGTCCGCTGCTCGATACGCCCGAAGGCAAGCGCTGGTAAGCGCGACAGGCGGAGCGACGCGGGTCGGGGTCTAGTTACGGTTAGAGTCGTGAAGTCACGACGGGGTGTGCAAGATGGGGAGCATCATGGGGTCGGTCAATACGCAGTCGCAAGCGTGCTCGCGCGGCGAGCGCCTTTCCGCGCTGGTCGACGGCGAAATGTTCGAGGGCCCGGACAACGGGCAGTTTCTGGCTGAGCTCAACCGCGCGGATCGCGCTGCGTGGGCCCATTACCACCTGATCGGCGATGCGCTGCGCTCGGACGAGCTCGCGCTGTCGCCCGCGCTGAGCGTTGCGTTCACCGCGCGCATGTCGGCTGCGCTCGAAGGCGAGCCGCACCTGCTCGCGCCGGCGGCCGCACCCGTCGCGCGCAAGCTGCTGTCGCTGCGCCGGCGCGTCGTGCCCGCGTTCGCGGTTGCTGCCGCGGCGGCCACGCTGACGTGGATCGTCGTCCCGCAAATGCAGACGGCCGGTGCCCCGGGCGCCGTCCAGGTCGCGTCGGCCGGTGCGCCGCAAGGCGGCAACCTGCAGCGCGTGACGGTTGCGCAGGCATCTGCCCAGCCGGGCCTGCAGGACGTCAACATCATCCGCGACGCCAGCCTCGACCAATACCTTGAAGCGCACCAGCAATTCGCGCAGCAGCCCGTCGTCACGGGTTCGATGCCGCTGATCCGCGCTGCCGTGACCACCACGCCAGGCCAATAAACCCGATGCGGACATTGCAGTTGAATCACGCCATCTCCGGATGGAAGCGGCTGCCGGCCCTCCTGCTTTGCGCAGCCGCCCTGTTGTCCGTTCAATCCCTTCCTGCCAGCGCCCAGCAACCGGACGATCCCGTCGCGACCCGCAAGGGTGCCGCCGACTGGCTCGACCGCGTCCAGCAAGCGGCGCAGCAGCAGAGCTACGAAGGCACGTTCGTCTACCAGCGCGGCGGGTATGTGCAGTCGTCGCGCATCGCGCACGTCGCGTCCCGCGACGGCGAGTTCGAGCGCATCGAGACGCTCGACGGCAAGCCGCGCAAGCTGCTGCGACATAACGACGAGCTGTACACGTTCGTGCCCGAGCGCAAGCTGTGCGTGGTCGAGCGCCGTCAGACGCGCGACTCGTTCCCCGCGCTGCTCGGCGCGAGCGGCGAGCACGTGATGTCCGTCTACGACGCGAAGTCGCTCGGCAAGGACCGCGTGGCAGGGATCGACGCGCAGGTCGTCGAACTCGTGCCGAAGGATGCGTACCGTTTCACGTACAAGCTGTGGGCGGACGCGCGCACGGGGCTGCTGCTGCGCTCGCAGACGCTCGATGCGAACGATCACGTGCTCGAGCAGATTGCGTTCTCGCAACTGCAGACGGGCGGGGCAAGCGGCGACAAGGCCGCGATCGCGGCTGGCATGCGCAACCTGAACGGCTGGACGGTCGTGCGGCCGCCGGTCGCGACGGTCGACATGGAAGCGCAGGGCTGGCAGCTCGCCCCGAGCGTGGCCGGTTTCCAGAAGATTCGTGAAGTGCGCCGGCCGATGGCCGCGCGCGACGCGGGCGAGCCGCCGATCCCGGTCGATCAGGCCGTCTTCACCGACGGTCTCGCGACGATCTCGGTTTTCATCGAGCCAGCCGAAAAGAATACGCGCAAGGAAGGCGCGGGCAGCACCGGTGCAACGAACGTGCTCGTGAAGCGCCGTGGCGACTACTGGATCACCGTACTCGGAGAAGTGCCGCCGGCTACGTTGCAGCAGTTCGCGTCTGCCATAGAATACAAGGCTTCCAAGTAACGCTACGGCTTCCGACATGATGAAACTCGCGCTGCGCAAATGGCTCGCGGCGGCGGCGCTGTCTGCCTGCCTGCCGCTCGTGCCGCATACCGCGTTTGCGGTGACGGCTCCCGCTGCCAGTCTGCCCGACTTCGCCGATCTGGTCGAAAAGGTCGGGCCGGCCGTCGTGAACATCCGGACCACCGCCAACGTGCCGACGAGCAGCGGCCCGCGCGGGATGCTTCCGCCGGGCTTCGACAACGGCGACATGTCGGAATTCTTCCGCCGCTTCTTCGGCATTCCTTTGCCGCAGGCGCCGGGTAACGGTAGCGGCAATGGCGGCGGCAATCCGAAGAACGCGCCGACGCCGGACAATCCGCCCGACACCGAACAGAATCGCGGCGTCGGCTCGGGCTTCATCGTGTCGGCCGACGGCTACGTGATGACCAATGCGCACGTCGTCGACGATGCGGACACCATCTACGTGACGCTGACCGACAAGCGCGAATTCAAGGCGAAGCTGATCGGCGTCGACGATCGCACGGACGTCGCGGTCGTCAAGATCCAGGCGTCGAACCTGCCGGTCGTCGCGATCGGCGATTCGAACAAGGTGCGCGTCGGCGAGTGGGTCGTCGCGATCGGGTCGCCGTTCGGCCTCGACAACACGGTCACGGCCGGCATCGTCAGCTCGAAGAGCCGCAATACGGGTGACTACCTGCCGTTCATCCAGACCGACGTCGCCGTGAACCCCGGCAACTCGGGCGGCCCGCTGATCAACATGCAGGGCGAGGTGATCGGCATCAACTCGCAGATCTACAGCCGTACCGGCGGCTTCATGGGCATCTCGTTCGCGATTCCGATCGACGAGGCGATGCGCGTGGCCGACCAGCTGAAGGCGACGGGCAAGGTCACGCGCGGCCGGATCGCGGTGGCGATCGGCGAGGTGACGAAGGACGTGGCGGATTCGATCGGGTTGCCGAAGGCCGAGGGCGCGCTCGTCAGCAGCGTCGAGCCGGGTGGCCCGGCCGACAAGGCGGGTATCCAGCCGGGCGACATCATCCTGAAGTTCAATGGTCGTTCGGTCGAGGCGGCGTCGGATCTGCCGCGCATGGTCGGTGACACGAAGCCCGGCACGAAGGCGACGGTCAGCGTATGGCGCAAGGGTCAGGCACGCGATCTGCCGATCACGATCGCGGAAACGCCGGCCGAAACGACGGCAAAGGCCGAGCAGCGCAAGAACGCGCCGCAGAAGCCGCGCCAGACCAATTCGCTCGGTCTGACGGTCAGCGACCTGACGGCGGAGCAGATGAAGACGCTGAAGCTGAAGAACGGCGTGCAGATCGACGGTGTCGACGGCCCGGCCGCTCGTGCGGGCCTGCAGCGCGGTGACATCGTGCTGCGCGTCGGCGACACCGACATCACGAACGCGAAGCAGTTCGCCGACGTGACCGCGCAGCTCGATCCGCAGAAGGCGGTCGCGGTGCTGGTGCGGCGTGGCGACAACACGCAGTTCGTGCCCGTGCGGCCGCGCCAGAAGTAACGCGCCGATGTTCACGCTCTACGGCCGCGGCTGGTGCCACCTGTGCGACGACCTGCGCGACGCACTGGCGCCGGTGGCGGCCGAATTCGGCGTCGCGGTCGATTACGTCGACATCGACACCGATCCGACACTCGTCGCCCGCTACGACGAGGACGTGCCCGTACTGTTGCTGGATGGGGCGGAGGTATGCCGCCACCGGTTCGACGACGAGCGGGTGCGCGACGCGCTGGCGGCCCGGCGCCGAGCCTGACCTGCCGCTCGCGGGTGTCGTTTCGCGCGGGGCTTGGCCCGGCGTTGGAAATACCGCCCGGCAAAGGCCTTTTCGGCTAAAATAAGCTGTTTTTTCACCGACTTACACAAGGCGTGCTCTGCAGTCGTCGAGCGCGCCTTTTTCGCTTGATCGGCACTGAATGGATCATATTCGCAATTTCTCGATCATCGCGCACATCGACCATGGCAAGTCGACGCTCGCGGATCGCATCATCCAGGTATGCGGCGGCCTCGCCGACCGTGAAATGGAAGCGCAGGTGCTCGACTCGATGGATATCGAGCGCGAGCGCGGCATCACGATCAAGGCGCAGACTGCCGCGCTGTCCTATCGCGCGCGCGACGGCAAGGTCTACAACCTGAACCTGATCGACACGCCGGGGCACGTCGACTTCTCGTACGAAGTCAGCCGTTCGCTGTCCGCGTGCGAAGGCGCGCTGCTGGTCGTCGATGCGAGCCAGGGCGTCGAGGCGCAAACCGTCGCGAACTGCTATACGGCGATCGAGCTCGGCGTCGAGGTCGTTCCCGTGCTCAACAAGATCGACCTGCCGGCCGCGAACCCCGAGAACGCGATCGAGGAGATCGAGGACGTGATCGGCATCGACGCGACCGACGCGACGCGTTGCAGCGCGAAGACGGGCCTCGGCGTCGAGGACGTGCTCGAGTCGCTGATCGCGAAGGTGCCGCCGCCGAAGGGCGACCCGGCCGCGCCGCTGCAGGCGCTCATCATCGACTCGTGGTTCGACAACTACGTCGGCGTCGTGATGCTGGTGCGCATCGTCAACGGCACGCTGCGCCCGAAGGACAAAATCAAGATGATGGCGACCGGCGCGCAGTATCCGGTCGAGCACGTTGGCGTGTTCACGCCGAAGTCGCGCAATCTCGACTCGCTGTCGGCGGGGCAGGTGGGCTTCATCATTGCCGGCATCAAGGAGCTGACGGCCGCGAAGGTGGGCGACACCGTCACGCACGCAACCAAGGCCGCCGCCGAGCCGCTGCCGGGCTTCAAGGAAGTGAAGCCGCAGGTGTTCGCGGGGCTGTATCCGGTCGAGGCGAACCAATACGACGCGCTGCGCGAATCGCTCGAGAAGCTGAAGCTGAACGACGCCTCGCTGCAGTACGAGCCGGAAGTGTCGCAGGCGCTCGGGTTCGGTTTCCGCTGCGGCTTCCTCGGGTTGCTGCACATGGAAATCGTGCAGGAGCGGCTCGAGCGCGAGTTCGACATGGACCTCATCACGACCGCACCGACGGTCGTCTACGAGGTCGTGCAGAGCGACGGCTCGACGATCATGGTCGAGAACCCGGCGAAGATGCCGGATCCGGGCCGCATCGCCGAAGTCCGCGAGCCGATCGTCACCGTGAACCTGTACATGCCGCAGGACTACGTGGGCTCGGTGATCACGCTGTGCGAGCAGAAGCGCGGCTCGCAGATCAACATGCAGTATCACGGCCGCCAGGTGCAGCTCACGTACGAGATCCCGATGGCCGAGATCGTGCTCGACTTCTTCGATCGCCTGAAGTCGGTGTCGCGCGGCTATGCGTCGATGGACTACGAGTTCAAGGAATACCGTTCGTCGGACGTCGTGAAGGTCGACATGCTGATCAACGGCGACAAGGTCGATGCGCTGTCGATCATCGTGCACCGTTCGCAGTCGCAATATCGCGGCCGTGAAGTGGCGGCGAAGATGCGCGAGATCATTCCGCGCCAGATGTACGACGTGGCGATCCAGGCCGCGATCGGCGCGCACATCGTCGCGCGCGAGAACATCAAGGCGCTGCGCAAGAACGTGCTCGCGAAGTGCTACGGCGGCGACATCTCGCGAAAGAAGAAGCTGCTCGAGAAGCAGAAAGAAGGTAAGAAACGCATGAAGCAGGTGGGTTCGGTCGAGATCCCGCAGGAAGCGTTCCTCGCGATCTTGCGCGTCGAAGACAAATAACAGGACTGATCCTTTTATGAATTTTGCGCTGATTCTTTTTGTGCTCGTCATCTTGACGGGCGTAGCGTGGGTGCTGGACAAACTGGTGTTCCTGCCGCAGCGTCGCAAGGCGGCCGACTCGGCGATCGAGGAGTTCGATCGCCAGCAGTCGCGCATCGACAAGCGCTTCGCGGATGAAAACGCGGTGCAGACGCGCTCGAAGCTGCGTGACGAGAAGCTGCGCCAGCCGTGGTGGCTCGAGTACACGGCGAGCTTCTTCCCGGTGATCCTGGCGGTGTTCGTCGTGCGTTCGTTCGTCGTCGAGCCGTTCAAGATTCCGTCGGGCTCGATGGTGCCGACGCTGCTCGTCGGCGATTTCATCCTCGTCAACAAGTTCGAATACGGGCTGCGCCTGCCGGTCACGAACACGAAGATCACGCAGGGCAGCCCGCTGTCGCGCGGCGACGTCGTCGTGTTCCGTTATCCGAAGGACGAGTCGGTCGACTACATCAAGCGTGTGATCGGCCTGCCGGGCGATACCGTCGCGTACCAGGACAAGCAGCTCACGATCAACGGCCAGCAGGTGCCCGAAACGCCGCTGCCCGATTTCTTCGACGACGAGCGCCAGAACTACGCGAAGCAGTTCGAGGAAACGATCGGCAACAAGAAGAACGCGATCCTCAACAACCCGGCCGTGCCGCCGTTCGTGATGGGTGCATACGACTATCCGTTTCGCGACAACTGCACGTACAACAGCCGCGGTGTGATCTGCAAGGTGCCGCCGGGTCACTACTTCATGATGGGCGACAACCGAGACAACAGTGCGGACAGCCGCTACTGGGGTTTCGTGCCGGACCAGAACATCGTCGGCCGCGCGTTCTTCATCTGGATGAACTTCAGCGACCTCAAGCGCATCGGTTCCTTCAACTGATCGCAATCGACTCACTCGCACTACGCGACGCACGGGCCGCGTCGCGTATTGCCGAACTACTTTAAGAACCGGCGGTAACACCGCCTCGTCACGCCTTTTCGCGTCCGGCCGTGCCGTTTCGGCCCGACCGGCGCCCGCGTTATACTCCTGCACATGCCCTCATCCCAGTTGGAAAGCCGGCTGCGCTACGAATTTCGCAATGCGGAATTGTTGCGCCAGGCTTTGACCCATCGTAGTCACAGTGCCACGCACAACGAACGGCTCGAGTTTCTCGGCGACTCCGTTCTGAATTGCGCGGTGGCCGCCCTTTTGTTCCAGCGTTTCGGCAAGCTGGACGAAGGCGATCTGTCGCGCGTACGCGCCAACCTCGTCAAACAGCAGTCACTGTACGAAATTGCTCAGGCCCTGAATATCTCGGACGGACTGCGGCTCGGCGAGGGCGAGCTGCGCAGCGGCGGGTTCCGCCGCCCGTCGATCCTCGCGGACGCGTTCGAAGCCATCATCGGGGCCGTGTTCCTCGATGGCGGCTTCGAAGCCGCCCAAGGGGTCATCAAGCGCCTCTATATCCCGATTCTCGACCACATCGATCCGCGCACGCTCGGCAAGGACGCGAAGACGCTGCTGCAGGAATACCTGCAGGGACATAAGATCGCGCTGCCGACCTACACGGTGGTCGCGACGCATGGTGCGGCGCACAATCAGCAATTCGAAGTCGAATGCACGGTGCCGAAGCTCGACGTGAAGGTGTCGGGCTCCGGTGCGAGCCGGCGCGCGGCCGAGCAGGCTGCCGCGAAGAAGGCGCTCGATGAAGTGATGGCGGCCGCGCCGATGCTGGCCGCGAAGCCGAAGCGCTCGAAAAACGCGCGCGGGTCGAAACACGTCGAACCCGAAATCGTGCCGGGCGTGAAGGGCGTGCAGGAAGCGCTCGACCTGCGCTCGCCGGAGCGGAAGGAACGCGCGGCGGCGAGGCTCGCGCCGCCCGGCGGCGTCTCGGAATCCGGTGCCGCGGCGTCGCGTGTGCGCGCAGCCGCACGCGAAGCGGGGTCGGTACCGGCGGAAGACTTGTCGGCGGACGACGATGC